>CAMLEQ010000288.1 GCA_946479015.1 uncultured Gemmatimonadota bacterium
GCTCCCGTTCACCGGCGCGATCGCGCCGCGCATCAACGGCTCGCGCCGCTGGGTGTACCTGGGCTTCGCCTTCCAGTCGTCGGAGCTCGGCAAGCTCGCCGTGGTGGCGTGGACCTCCATGCTGATCGTGAAGAAGGGGGACCTCATGCGCCGCCTGACGAAGGGGCTCCTCCCGTTCCTGGTCGTGCTGGCGGTGCTGAACGTCCTCGTCATCATGGAGCCGGACCTGTCGATGGCGATGACCTTCACGCTCATCATGGGCGTGATCCTCTTCGCCGGCGGCGTGCGCATCGGACACGTGGTGGTGCTCGGCGTGCTCTCGATCCCGCTCCTCTGGCACGAGGTGGAGAAGGTGCAGTACGCGCTCCTGCGCATGACGTCCTTCCTCGACCCGGGGAAGGCGCCCACCGAGGCGAGCTACCAGCTCAAGCAGTCGCTCATCGCCGTCGGGTCGGGGGGCGCGTTCGGGGTGGGCTTCGGCCAGGGGCGACAGCAGATGGGGTTCGTCCCCTTTCCGTACAACGACTTCATCGGGAGCAACATCGGGGAGGAGTGGGGGTTCGTGGGGCTCGTGGCGGTGACGCTCGCGTTCGCGCTCTACGGCTGGCTCGGCTTCCGCATCGCGCGCCGGGCGCGCACTCCCTTCCAGCAGCTCATGGCGCTGGGGATCACCTTCACCATGGTGAGCACGGCGTTCCTGCACATCGGCGTGGTGATCGGGCTCCTGCCCACCACGGGGCTCACGCTCCCGTTCATCTCGTACGGGCGCACGAACCTGGTGATGTCGATCCTCATGACGGGGATCCTCGTGAACATCGGCAGCGTGCGCGAGCGAGTGGTCGGCGCGCACGCCACCGACCCGGTGTCGGTGACCGACCAGTGAGGATCGTGTTCGCCGGCGGGGGAACCGGGGGGCACCTGTACCCCGGGCTCGCCATCGCCCGTGCCCTCGTGCGGCTCGAGCCGGCGGTGCGCCCCTTCTTCGTGGGGGCACGCCGCGGGATCGAGCGCGAGGTGCTGCCCAAGACGGAATTCGAGCACTTGCTGCTCGACCTGCACCCGCTCTACCGGTCTCGCCCGTGGGAGAACTGGCGCACCGCCGCGGGACTCGCGGGGGCGTGGCGGGCGCTGTCTCGCGCGCTCGGCACGGAGTCCCCGCGCGTGGTGGTGGGCACGGGGGGGTACGCCTCCGGGGCGACGCTGGCCTGGGGGGTGGCGCACGGCGTGCCGATCGCGCTCCAGGAGCAGAACTCCCACCCCGGCATCACCACGCGGATCTTCAGCCGGTGGGCGCGCGAGCTCTACCTCGGCTACGGTGAGGCGGCGCGGCTGCTTCACCCGCCGCGCGGCGCGTGGATGGGGGAGACGGGGAATCCGGTGGCCCCGCCGCCGGAGCCGCGTCCCGACCGCGCCGCCGCCAGGCGCCGGTGGGGATTCCCCGAGCACGGCGGGACGGTGCTCCTCATCTTCGGCGGGAGCCAGGGGGCGCGGGCGGTGAACGAGGTGGTGGACGCGTGGATCGCGCGCGGGGTGCCGGACGGGGTGTTCGTGATCTGGGGGACGGGGCGGGGGAGCCATGCCCGCTTCGCCGGGCGCGAGAGCGAGCGCGTGCGGGTGGTTCCCTATCTCTCCCCGATCGAGGAGGCGTACGCCGCCTCCGACCTGGCGGTGGCCCGGGCCGGCGCGCTCACGCTCGCCGAGCTGTGCGCGTGGGGGATCCCGGCGATCCTCGTCCCGCTCCCGACGGCCGCGGCCGATCACCAGACGGCCAACGCGCGGGCGCTCGCGGGGGCGGATGCGGCGGTGATGGTGCCGCAGGCGGAGCTCACCGTGGAGCGGCTGGAGCGCGAGATCGGCGCGCTGACCGGAGACCCCGGGCGGCTGGCCGTGCTGGCGGGGCGCGCCGCGGCCCGGGGGCGCCCGCGCGCCGCCGAGGATATTGCCGAACGGCTACTTAACCTCGCCCACGTCGAGCAGCTTCGAGACTTGAGGGGAGCGGCGCGCCAGCAGTAGATTGGCCGCACCCTTCATGTCTCTCTTCTCCCCGTCCGATCCCCGCCCCGTCCACTTCATGGGTGTCGCCGGCGCCGGCATGAGCGCGCTGGCGGAGCTGCTCGTGCGCCGTGGCGTGCGCGTCACCGGGTGCGACGCGACGCCCGGTGCGACCGGCGACCTCGAGCGTCTCGGCATCCACGTGGAGCGCGGGCACGATCCCTCGCACGTGGAGGGAGCCCGGGCGCTCGTGGTGACCTCGGCGGTGCCGAAGAACCACCCCGAGCTCGAGCGGGCGCGCGCGCTCGGTGTGCCGGTGATCCGGCGGGCCGAGGCGCTGGCGGAGGCGGTGTCGGTGGGGGATGTGGTCGCGATCGCCGGCACGCACGGCAAGACCACCACCACCGTGATGACCACCGAGGCGCTCGCCGCCGCGGGGCTGGAGCCCACCGGCGTGGCCGGGGGGAGGGTGGGCGCGTGGGAGGGGAACCTGAGCGCCGGCGGGGATCGCCTGTTCGTGGTGGAGGCGGACGAGTACGATCGCTCGTTCCTCGCGCTCGCGCCCACCGTCGCGGTGGTGACGAACGTGGAGGCCGACCACCTCGACATCTACGCCGACCTCGCCGACATCCGCGACGCGTTCACGCGCTTCGCGCGCGGGGCGCGCGCGATCGTGCTCTGCGCCGATGATCCGGGCGCGAACACGCTGCCCATGCCGTCCACCGCCGAGATCATCCGGTACGGCGTGGAGTCGAGGGACGCGCGGTTGCTCGCGCGCGACGTGCGCCGGGAGGACGGCACCTCGCGCTTCCTCGTCGAGTACGACGGCGAGGTGGTGGGGGAGGCGTCGCTGCGCGTGCCGGGACGGCACAACGTGCTCAACGCGCTGGCCGCACTCGCGGGGGGGCTCGCCCTCGGCGTGAGCGTGGAGCGCATGACGGCGGGGCTCGCGCGCTTCGGCGGCGTGGAGCGGCGCTTCCAGCGGGTGGGGGAGGCGCGCGGGATCACCATCGTGGACGACTACGCCCACCACCCCACGGAGATCCGCGCCGCGCTCGACGCGGCGCGCGCGGCGTTCCCGGGGCGGCGGATCGTGGCCGCGTTCCAGCCGCACCTCTTCACGCGCACGCGCGACTTCGCGGCCGAGTTCGGACTCGCGCTGGCGGCCGCGGACGCCATCTTTCTCACCGAGATCTATCCCGCCCGCGAGCGGCCCATCGAGGGCGTGAGCGCGGAGCTGATCGCCAGGGCGGCGCGGGACGCCGGCGGCGCGCTCGTCTGGCGCGGCGAGCGGAGCGCGCTGGCGGCGGCGCTCGCCGGCGCGGTGCGTGCCGGCGACGTGGTGCTCACCATCGGGGCGGGGGACATCACGCGCACGGGACCGGAGCTGCTCGCCCATTTGACGGCGGCGGCATGACGCGCGTCCTGGAATGGGCGAGGCGGATCGGGTGGAGGGCTCCCGCGATCGTCGCCGTGGCGGCGCTCGTGGCGAGCGCGCCGTGGTGGGGCACGCGGCTCCTGTCGCACCTGTCGTACTTCCAGTTGCACCGCATCGAGATCTACGGGCGGCACTACATCCAACCCGCGGACGTGCTCGCGCGCCTTCGCGTGGACACCAACACTTCGATCTGGACGGATCTGGGAGTCCTGGAGCGGCGCGTGGCCTCGCACCCGCAGGTGCGCTCGGTCGAGATCGAGCGGAAGCTTCCCGGCACGCTGGTGGTGCGGCTGGTGGAGAACGCGCCCGTGGCCTTCGTCCCCGACGCGCGCGGCCTGCGCGTGGTCGACGCCGCCGGGCGCGCGCTGCCGATCGATCCCAGTCGCACGAGCGTGGACCTGCCGGTGGTGCCGCGCGCCGACACCGCCGTGCTCCGGCTGCTCGCGGATGTGCACGCGCGCACGCCGGAGCTGTACGACCGCATCAGCACCGTGCGCCGCGCGGGGAAGGACGAGCTCGCGCTCGCGCTCCCCGACGTGACCGTTCGCGCCATGGCCGACGTCTCCGCGCGGAGACTGGCCGACATCATTCCCGTCGAGCACGACCTCGCGCGCCGGCACGCGCGCGTGGCCGAGCTCGACCTCCGTTTCAGAGATCAGGTCATCGCCAGGCTGCAATGAATCCCGAACGCTTAGTCGCGGGCCTCGACATCGGCTCATCGCGCACCACGGCGGTCATCGCCGAGGTGGTGGGGGATCTCCCCAAGCATCCCGGCATCAAGATCCTCGGGGTGGGGCAGTCGCGCACCGCGGGGCTGCGGCGCGGGGTGGTGTCGGACATCGAGGAGACGACCCGCTCGATCCAGAAGGCGATGCAGGACGCCGAACGGATGGCGGGGGTGCAGGTCGAGTTCGTGTACGCCGGCATCGCGGGGGAGCACGTCGAGGCGATGACCAGCTCGGGCGTGGTGGCGGTGAACGGCGACGAGGTCACGCGTGCCGACGTGGAGCGCGCGAACGAGGTGGCGCGGACGCAGGCGATCCCGGCCGATCGCGAGCTGCTGCACGCGATCCCGCAGGAGTACCGCGTGGACCGGAACGAGGGGATCCGCGATCCGGTCGGGATGATCGGGATGCGTCTGGAGACCGAGATGTACCTCGTGACCATCGGCGCCTCGCCGGCGATGAACCTCCGGAAGTCGGTGGAGCGCGCGGGGTACAAGGTGCGGGAGCTCGTGCTCGAGCCGCTCGCGAGCGCGCTCAGCGTGCTCACGGAGGACGAGAAGGAGCTCGGCGTCGCGCTCGTGGAGATGGGCGCGGGCACCACCGACCTCGCGGTCTTCCACGAAGGGAAGATCCGCTTCCTCGGCACGGTGAGCTTCGGCGGGAACAGCGTGACCAGTGACATCGTGCACGGGCTGGGCGTCACGCAGGCGGACGCGGAGCGGCTGAAGGAGCGCTACGGGTGCGCGTACGAGCCACTCCTCGCCGACTCGAACGAGGTCATCCAGCTTCCGAGCACCGTGGCGCAGGGGGAGCGGCAGATTCCGCGCGAGCTGCTCGCGCACATCATCCATCAGCGGATGGACGAGATCTTCGAGCTCGTGAACCGGGAGATCGGTGGCGCGGGATTCACCGGGCGGTTGAGCGCGGGGGTGGTGCTCACCGGCGGCGCGGCGGCGATCCAGGGGGCCACCGAGCTGGCGAGCGACGTGTTCGGCACCGGCGTGCGCGTGGGAACGCCGGCGGAGAGCGTGGGAGGGCTGAGCGATTCGGTGGAGGCCTCCCGCTTCTCCACGGTGGTGGGGCTCGCGCTCTACGGCGCGCACCGGGTGGCGCTCGGCGCCGCCGGATCGGCAGGCGGGCGGCGGCGCGGCGTGTCGGCGCCGGGGATGGACCGCCTGGCGCAGCGTGTCAAGACGTGGCTGCAGGATTTCT
>CAMLEQ010000289.1 GCA_946479015.1 uncultured Gemmatimonadota bacterium
GTCCCCGGGGGGATGGGTGTGCCGCCGGGCGTCATCGTCGGCGCGGTGCGCGTGACGCGCGCCTGGTGGTGCAGCAGTCCGGTGAGGAGCACCACGGGGAGTCCCAGCGCCATGACCAGGAGCGCGCCGGTGAACACCCAATCGGGGAGCCCGATCACCTCGATCGCCACCCGCGCGAGCAGGGCCACGCCCAGGAACGCGGCGGCGTACAGCACGAGCGCGCGCACGAGGGCGCGGCGGGTCGGCAGCGCGCCGAGTGGTACCGTGTGGCCGCCGCTCGACACCTGCGCCAGCGACGCGAGCACATCGAGGGCCGACTGCGGCCGTGCCGCCGGATCCTTCTCCAGGCAGCGCATCACCAGCGCGGAGAGCGTGGGGGGCACGTCGGGACGCAGCTCGTGCAGCGGCTGCGGGCGCTCGGAGATGTGCGCGGCCAGCAGGCGCTGCGGCGTCAGCCCCACGAAGGGCGGACGTCCGGCGAGCAGCTCGTACGCCATCGCGCCGAAGGAGTAGAGGTCGGCACGGTGATCGGTGGCCGGATCGGCGGCCACCTGCTCCGGCGCCATGTACGCCGGCGTGCCGAGCGCGGCACCGAGGGCGGTGAGCGTGGCGCCGGCCGGCTCCTCGCGCGCGCTCGAGATCGCCTTCGCCACGCCGAAATCGGTGACCAGCGCATCGTGGGCGGCGAGGAGCACGTTGTCCGGCTTGATGTCGCGATGCACCACGCCGTGCGCGTGGGCGTACGCGAGCGCCTTCGCCACGTCGCGGAGTATCGAGACCGCGTCGTCCACCGGGAGCGCGCCGCCGCGGGCGAGTCGGCTGCGCAGCGACTCCCCCTCCACCAGCGGCATGGTGTAGTACGGGAGCCCGTCCGCCTCGCCGGCCGAGAGTACCGGGACGATGTGGGGGTGCTGGAGCTTCGCCGCGAGCTGGATCTCGCGCCGGAAGCGCTCCACGTTGAGTCCGGCGGCGAGCTCGGGGGCGATCACCTTCACCACCACCGCGCGCCCGAGCAGGGTGTCCTCGGCGAGGAAGACGCGGCTCATCCCCCCACCACCGAGCTCGCGCTGGAGCTCGTAGGCGTTCCCGAGTGAGGATTGCAGCTGCTCACGCAGGTCGCTCGCCACCATCGCCTCGTGCAACTGGAGCGCCCAACTTAGGAGAGGGCGCGGGGGCGCGCCAGCGCCCGCGCGACGCCCGTGCGGCTGCCGCTTTACACTCGGGCGGCGCGCGGCACGTCAGGGCGTCGGAACGGCGGGCGATGGCGTGATTCCCACCCCCCGCTCACCGATTCCTGAGCACTTCCTGACTCGCGGGCGCGTCGTCCTCCACCTCCACGAGCGCGTACGCCTTCCCGTCGTGCCCCACCCTTCCCCAGGCGTTCACCGCGTCGTGCTCGAAGATCACGAGCCACCCCTCGTCCATCGCGCGGCGCAGCATGGCGCGCTTCGTTTCCAGCGTGACGAGCGGCTCCACGTCGTAGCCCATGATCCAGGGGAGCGGCAGGTGCGCGCTCGTCGGGACGAGGTCGCCCAGATAGAAGGCGGTCTCGCCCGCGGACCGGAGCAGCAGACCTTGATGGAACGGGACGTGTCCCGGCGTCGGCAGGGCGGTGATGCCGGACACGATCTCGCGCTCTCCATCCACGAAGTCGAAGCGGCCGGCTTCGTGGATGGGGACGAAGTTGTGCGGGAAGTAGCTCGCCGCGGTCCGCTCGTTCGTGTGCGTGGCGTAGTGGTACTCTCCCGCCTGCACCACGTACCGCGCGTTGGGGAACGCGGGGCGGATGACCCCTTCGGCGTCGCGATACGTGTTCCCGCCGCCGTGGTCGAAGTGGAGGTGGGTGTTGATCACGAGCGCCACGTCCTCCGGGCGGTGCCCGGCGGCGCGGATCCCGGCCTCGAGCGCGGTGCGACCATCCGGCGCGGCGTTCTCCACGCCGTAGATGTCGTGGAACTTCTCGTTCTCCTTGTTCCCGGCGCCGGTGTCGATGAGCACGAGCCCCACGTCGTGCTCGATGAGGAGGCAGCGCATGCCGAGCGGGATGCGGTTGCGCTCGTCGGCCGGGATGCGCCGCTCCCAGAGCGGCTTGGGGACGACGCCGAACATGGCGCCGCCGTCCAGCTTCTGGCCGCCGGCCTGGATGGCGTGCACGCGCCACGCGCCGATCGTTCGCGAGCGAACCAGGGGTTCGGGAGGAGTCATGCGGTGGTATCCTTGTCCACGGGGTGCGGCATCGCCGGCGGGCGTCGCGGCCGGCGGCCGCGCGCGCGCGCGCCGAGGAGGCGCTGCAGGTCATCCCAGCTCCGGCACTCCCGCTCTCTCGCCCCGTTCAGCAGGTGCAGCAGCACGCGCGCGGTGGCGAGCGCGTCGCCGCCCGCGCGGTGGCGTCCGGAGATCTCCACGTCGTAGAAGTGCGCCACGCTGTCCAGGCGCCGGCTGCGGAGCTGCGGGAGCAGCCGGCGCGCCAGGCGCACGGTGCAGAGGCGCGGTCCGTCGAGCCGGCGGCCGGTGGCGCGCTCGACCTCGGAGGACACGAAGCGCCAGTCGAACTCCACGTTGTGCGCGACGAACACGTGCCCCTCGAGCACGCGCAGCAGCTCGTCGCACACGTCGCGGAATCGCGGCGCGTCCTTCACCATCTCCCACGAGATGTTCGTGAGGGAGGTGATCATCGGCGGGATCGGGCGCTCGGGGTTCACGAGCGTCTCGAAGGTGTCAGTCACCACGCCGTTGCGCACGACCACGGCCGCGACCTCGGTGATGCGGTCGCCGTGCCACGGGCTCGTGCCGGTGGTCTCCACGTCCACCACCACGTAGCTCAGCGCCTCGAGCTCGTCTCGCGGGCCGGCACTCCCCGCGGCCGGGGCCGGCCCCCCCCGCGGGGGCGCGACGGCCGGCGGGAGGCGCGGGGCGAGGCACCAGCGCCCGGCGTCGTCGCGCGCGAACTCCGGTTGCCCGGCGAAGAGCGCCACGGCCATCTGCTCCGCCACCACGCGCGGCGCGCCGGGCATCTGGCAGACGTGCTCGATGAGCGCCACCGCCTCCGCCGGTCCCCCGGCGAGAAAATCCATGGCCCGCTCGGTGAGCAGGGTCTCGATGGCGCGGGTCGTGATTCCCATCAGGTGAGGTCTGGAGAGTCGGGGAAGCCGGCGGCGCCGGTCACGTCCACGGATCGTCGCGCAGCAGCGGCAGCGTCATGCAACGCGGGCCGCCGCCGCCGCGCACGAGCTCGGATCCCTCGAAGGTGATCACCGCGCGCTCGCCGTCGCGCAGGCGCTCCTGCCCGGTGAGGAAGCTCACCGCGGACACCTCCTTGAACCCCATCTTGTTCAGCTCGCACAGCGTCGCCTCGTTGCGCGCGTACGAGAGGATCACCCCCGGGCGCGCCGCGATGAAGTTGCACCCGCTCGCCCACTGCTCGCGCTCCTGCACGATCCGCCGGTCGCCGCCGCAGAACACCGGCTCCATCGGCAGCTCCACCGCCTGGAGCGCCGCGAACACGTTCGGCATCTCCCGCATGTGGTGCTGCCCCTTCCGCCGGTGCAGGATGGCCAGTCGCTCGGCGCCCACGAAGTGCGGCGGGTAGATCACGCACAGCTCGCGATCGACGTGCGTGAAGATCATGTCCAGGTGGATCGCCGTGTTCTCCTTCGGCATCACCACCACGATCACGTCCGTCACCGGCGTCTGCGCGAAGACCAGCTCCGTGAGGTGGTCGATCGCCGCGGGGCTCGACCGCTCGCTGAAGCCGATCATCAGCGTGTCCTGCCGCAGCGGGTGGACGTCCCCGCCCTCCAGCGTGTAGTTGCTGCGCCGCTCCGATGCGCCGTCGTAGAGGATCCCCTTGTTGGCCAGCAGCGGGTGGTAGAGGAAGAGCGCCTTCATGATCAGCTCCTCCGACCACCGCACGCCGTAGCGCATCGACCCGATCATCACGTGGTCGCCGATGACCATCGCGGTGTCGCGCGTGAAGAACAGGTTCGGGAGCGGGGGGAGCATGTAGCCGCACTCGTTGAGGGCGCGCGCGAGCGGCCCCGGCTCCTCTTCTTCCCCCTCGATGAGCATGCGCACCAGCTCGGCCGGCGGCTGCGCGCCGATCTTCCCCGCCAGCGGCCCGGAGGGGACGATGTCCATCGTCTCGCGGACGAGGAGCTCGCGCGCCTCCTCGGAGACGGCCACTTCGGCCAGCAGGTCGCGGACGAAGTGCACCTTGGCGAAGCGCTCGAGGATGGCGACGAAGCGCCGGTGCTCCGTCTGCGCGATCTCCAGGTCGATGATGTCGTCGTAGAGATAGTCCGCGCGATTGGCCGGCGTCACCGCCAGGAGCTCCGGCCCCGGCGTGTGCACGAGGACCGCGCGGAGATTGCCGATCTCCGAGGATGCGTGAACGGGCATAGGTCCCGAAGATAACCCGCGCCGCGCCCCGGCATCTAGGTGCGTTCGCGCGCGGGGGTCGCGTTCTCGCGGGATGCGGGGCCGGGGATGCTGGAAAAAGCGTGAAGGGTGGGATAACTTGTGAAGAAATTCACAATCTCTCCCCCCCGTGAAGCGGATCGCCGAATCCACCGTCCGTCGCCTGTCGCTCTATCTGCGCTTCCTCGAAGAGTTCGAGGCGCGAGGGCTCGCCACGATCTCCAGCGATGAGCTCGCGGCTCGTGGCGGGACCACCTCCGCCCAGGTCCGGAAGGACCTCTCCTTCTTCGGCTCCTTCGGCAAGCGCGGCCTCGGCTACTCCGTCGCCGAGCTGGCCTCTCGCCTGCGCGACATCCTCGGCCTCGGCCGCCAGTGGCGCGTGGTGATCATCGGCGCGGGAAAGATCGGCGCGGCGCTCGCCCAGTATCACGGCTTCCGGCAGCGCGGCTTCATGATCGTCGGCGTCTACGACAGCGACCCCGCCAAGGTCGGGAAACGGGTGGACGGGCTCACCATCCGCGCGGTGGACCAGCTCGCCGCGGACTTCCGGCGCGACGCCGTGGACATCGCCGTGCTCGCCGTCCCGGCCGATGCCGCCCAGCCGGTGGCCGACCTGGCGGTGGCCGCCGGGATTCGCGCGATCATGAACTTCGCCCCCGTGCAGATCCACGTTCCTGAGCAGGTCGCGCTCAAGACGGTGAACATGGCGATGGAGCTGGAAGGGCTGTCGTTCCTGCTGACGAATGGGAGAATCGTCGACAACTGATAGGGAGTAGGACTTGGTGGCTAGACCACCAAAGGACGCGTGTCGCGTGTAGGAGACTGACGGGTAGAGGAGGTAGGTAGAGCGAGAGTAGGTTTGGATGTAGAGAGAGTCCATCTACACACGAACCTACACGCGCCGTACCTCCCTCCTCTT
>CAMLEQ010000290.1 GCA_946479015.1 uncultured Gemmatimonadota bacterium
CGGAAGCGCCACTCCCCGAGCACCACGCCGCGCTCGGCCAGCACCTCCGCCGAGTCGATCAGCATCCCGCCAGAGGCCCAGTCGTGAACCATCGTGAGCCCCTGCTCGAGGCTCTTCCCGTCGTCCGTCGGGACCTCGAGCATGTACACCGTCTGGTCGTACGCGGTGTACGCGTTGATGTCGGCGCCGAAGCGCATTCCCGATCGCTGGAGGTACTCGATGAGCGAGTTGCGGGGGAAGTGCCTCGTGCCGTTGAACGCCATGTGCTCGAGGAAGTGGGCGAACCCGCGCTGGTCCTCGTCCTCGAGCACGCTCCCCGCGTTCACGACGAGGCGGAGGAAGGCGCGCCTGGCCGGGGTGTGGTTCGCGCGGATGTAGTAGCGCAATCCGTTGGCGAGCATCCCCGTGCGGAGCGCGGGATCGCGGGGGAGGGTGTCGGTGGGGGGCGGCGCGGCCGGCGCCGGAACGGTGCGCGACACGCGCGACGACCGCGGCGCGCCCTCGAGGGTGCTCGTCGTCGCGGCGAGGAGTGCGATGGCGGCGATGGCCGGCAGAAGCGGACGGGACATGGGAGGTCAGCGGGTCGCGGTTCGCGGGGATGCCGGCTGCGCGAACACGGCATCGATGAGCTGGTAGAGGCGGAGCTCCCCCGCGTTCCCCGCGATCGACGAGTCGTCCACCACCACCCCGCTCCGGTCCACGAGGACGGCACGCTCGAAGGCCGCGTCGCCCCGATAGGCAAGCTGGAACTGGTAGTGCTTGTCGTTCGGGTCGTCGCGCTCGACGCGGCGGTGGTCCGGCTCCGGCAGTCGCCAGAATCCGGTCGTGTGCACCGCCAGCGCGCCGGGGAGCTGCCGCTCGTCGAGCCAGAAGCGGCGGAGCTGCTCGGCCTCCTCCGCCGGTGGAGGAGGCGCCATGTTCGAGAGGTAGCCGTGCGTTCGCGCCACGAGGGTGATCTCCAGCTCCGGGAACCGCTGCGCGAGGCGGTGCAGCGTCGCGTACTCGGCGAAGCAGTTCTGGGCGGCACACCGGAGCTGGTCGATGAACACGACCAGCGCCACCCTGCCGCGGGTCGGGCGCTGTGTCGTGCTGTCGGCGCGCCGGTACCAGTAGTCGGCCTCGATCGGCGGCGCGACGGCGCCCGCCGGCTGGAAGCGGGCGTACGATTCGGGACGCTCGCCGCTCGCCTTCGCCCAGTCGGCCTGCATCCGCGCCACGTAGCCCGCAGTGCCGTGGCGCAGGCTGTCGAGGAGGTCGGGCCAGCTCAGGAGCTCGAGCGCCCTTCTGGTCGATTGGATGGCCTCGTGCACGTCCTTCGATCGCGTCTCCGCCGCCACCGTGTGCGCGAACATCACGATGTGTCTGGCCGCCACGATGGCGCGCGCCGTGTCCCCGGCATCGCGCGCTGCCGTCATGAAGAGGTCGTTCGCCGCGATCAGCTCGTGGCGCAGCGAGTCGTCCGTGGCCTTTGCGAGCGCGTGATCGAGCATCCCGAGCACGGAGTCCGCGGCCTCCACGCGCACCGGCTGCGTGACGAGGACGGGATTCAGGAACGGGTTGCGAACCACGTCCTTCCCCAGATACGCCAGGAGCGCCGTGTCGAGCACCCCGGCGCGCTCGCGCAGCGCGGCCGGCTTCACCGCGTCGAGCCGTCGCCGGAGGAGTGCCGACGCATCCACGTCGCGTCCGGCGAGGAGAAAGAGCTGCAGCGCGGGCGTGAACTCCTCGATCGGCAGGGTGGCCGGGGTGAACGGCGCCGCGCAGCTCCGCGCCGTCTCGAGCACCTTCGCGGCGAGTGGCTCGCGCTTGCTGGCCGGCGTCAGCAGCACCGAGTCGCGCCATACCGGGTCCGCGGTCATGATGCTGTCCCGGACGCGCCCCATCACCGCCAGGCAGTCGTCCACCGTCGTGTAGTGCTCGAGGTGCACCGTCGGATCGGGGAGGTCGAAGCGCACCTGCGCCGCGGCCCTCGCCGGCGTGGCCGCCGACAGGCTGAAGCCAACGATCGCCAGCGCCGCCGCGCGGGCCAGGCACGTGAACCGGCGCGCGCCACGCGCTCGGATGGAGAGGTGAAGCATCGGATCTCCTAGACGGCGTCGACGAGCGACGTGAGGCTGAAGTCGCGCACCTTGAGCGGCGGCACGATCGCGGGGATGAGGCCGGCGCTGTCGTAGGGATTCTCGACGGGATTGAAGACCGGTACCGGCACGCCGAGTGCCTCCAGGCTGTTGAGCGCGAAGAGGGGCGACTCGGTGAACCGGAAGTTCTTCGCCGCCTTCGTGATCTTCCCGTTCTCGATGAGCCACAATCCGTCGCGCGTGAGTCCCGTCATGAGCAGGCTGTCCACGTCGAGCAGGCGCGTGTTCGAGAAGCGCGTCACGAGGAGCCCGCGCTTCGTCGTCTCGATCATCTCATCGACCGTGGTCTCCCCCCCGCTCATGCGGAAGGAGCCGCTGTTCATGACGCCCATGTTCTCGGTGCGCGTCGAGAGGGCGTAGTCCCGGTGCGGGTCGGAGAGCGTGGTCAGCACGCCGTGGTCGATCCACTTCACCGCACGGAACGGCATCGGCACGTCGGCGGTCGTGAACGGCAGCACCCCGAGCTGTGGATCCATGGGGTCGTGGCTGATCGTCACCCGCTCGTCCACCAGCTTCAGCCCGAGCTTGCTCCGGCCCATACCGAGCGCGGCATCGCGTCCGAGGGTGAACGGCCCGGCACCGCCGCCCTGCTCGGCGGCATACCGGTCGAGCGTCTGCACGATCGGGCGCACCAGCTCGAACACGGCCTGCGGCTCGAGGATCACCGTGTAGCGTCCGGGCTCGAGCCCCACCGGGTCGCGCGAGGCGAGCGCCTTCTCGAGCGCGCGCTCGGCGAGCGCGCGCGGGTCGATCGCGCCCCAGTCGTAGCTGGAGAGCCCAGCCCACCCCGAGCCCGTCCCCGCCGCGTCTCGCACCGTCGTCGAGCAGCGGGCCTGCGTGAGCGTGAGGTACATCGGATCGTGCTCATCCGAGAAGCGCGCGCTGCTGTGGGCGCGCACCTCGACGTAGCCCGCCGAGTGCATCCCCTTGGCCGCGGCGAGCTCCGACGCGGCACGCGCCACCGATGCCCGCGCCTCCGTCGCCAGGTTCGCCGTCGCGTCGCTCCAGATCGTGGGCTTCGCGAAGTCGAACGACGGCGCGGGCAGCCGCAGATCGAGCAGCCGGCGCCCGCCCTTGAGCCGCACGGCCAGCTCCGCCGCGCGCACGGCGGCAGCCAGCGACTCGTCGTCGAACTGGTTCAGGTACACGCCGGCCTGCACGCCGGCGATCGTGCGCCACACACCGAGCATCACGTCGCGGCGATCGCTGGCCATCGTCGCCCGGTTGTGCGCCCATCGCATCTCCCCCGCCCACCAGCTCACCATGCCGACGTCGGTGGTCCCTCCCCCGCGCGCGTGGCCGCGGACCCTGTCCCAGATCCGTCCCGCGTCCTCGCGGGAGATCAGCCGCGGCGCCTCGTCAGGCACGCCCGCCCGCTCGCGTCGCGCGCTCATGCTTTCCTCAGCAGGTCGACGAGCGTGAGCTGCGTGAACGCCGCGGGCGGCGCGGTGACGCTCGCGACGTGCAGGCTGGCCGGCTCCCCCTTCTCGGCGGCCACCCCGAAGCGCCCGAGGCTGGCTGTCCCGCCGAGTGCCTTCACCCCCTTCCACAACTCCGACGCGCGGAAGAGTATCCCGCCGCCGCCGGCGATGATCGCCACGCGCTTGCCGTTCTTGATCTGGTACGTGCGGCCCAGCCCCATCCCGTTCAGATGCTGGAAGTCCATGTCCACCTCGAGTCTCTTGATCGCGATCCCGGCCGAGGTGCCGGACACGAGCGCGTCGAAGTCGAGCGCTTCCCGGCCGGTCGCCAGAGTGAGGTTGGGAGCGCGCTGCAGGGGCGCGTCGATCGCCGACGGTGCCGCCGCGCAGCCGTGCGAGCGATACGGTCGCCCCGCCTTCGCGTAGTAGTCCTTCATCCACCCCGCGCTCTCGCGCGTGGTCTGGAAGTCCGCGAGCACGCCGCCGTTCACGATCGTGAATCGGTCCGGCGCCACGCCGTCGTCGTCCCACTGCACGGTGGCGCACCCGCCCTGCTCGCTCCGGTCGCCGGTGAGCGTGAGCGAGTGGGCGCCCACCTGGTAGCTCCCCAGCATCGCGAGCGGCTCGTTCAGCCAGCTCGTCCCCCCGGCGTTCGCCTCGTAGCCGAGCGCGCGATCCAGCTCCGTCGCGGGCCCCAGCGTCGCGTGCACGAGGTTCGCCACGCCGTGCGCATCGAGCACCGTGTCGTAGCGCCCCACGTCCACCGGCTTCACCGGCAGCGACAGGTCCTCCTTCGTCTCCTCGATCGTTCGCCGGATCGCCTCCCGGATCGGGACGTCGCGCACCATCGGGACGCGGTCGGCCGCGAACAGCTCCCAGCCGAGTCCCGCCGGCGAGAGACAGTCGAGCGATGTCACGCCGCGCTTGTTGCCGGAGCTCACCTCCATCACGAGCTCTCCGCTCGTGCGATAGGTGCGCTGCGTGCAGTAGCTCCCCTCCGTCGACGCGAACGTCTTCTCCAGCTTGGACAGGGAGCAGGTGAACTTGCGTACGGCATCGCACCCGGGCTGCCGCAGCGTGAACAGGAGGACCCCGGTGAGGAGGTCGGCCATCTCGAACGGCGAGAGCTCGAACGGATCGATCGCGACGGGCATCACCCATCGGCCATCGGGCACGACGGGCGCGGGGGCGAGCTCCACGTGCTCCCGCTTCCCCTCCGCGTTCGCCCTGGCCTGAGACACGGCCTCCCGCCCGAGCCGCGCCATCTCGTCGGGACTCCACACCGGGCCGCTGGCGAAGCCCCACTGCCCGGCCGCGAGCGCCCGCACGCCCACGTTCAGCAGCTCCGCGCCGAACGGGTCCACGGACGCGGGATTCGCTCCGTTCCACGTGCGGGTCCACGTGTGCGTGAGGCGCACGTCGGCGTACGTGGCCCCCGCGGCTCGCGCGGCCTCGAGCGCTCGGGCGCTCAGCGCCTTCAGGCGCGGATCGTCGATCGGGGGCACGGCCTCGGGATGGGCGCCGCCCAGCCGCGCCAGGAGCGGCCGCGGCATGGCGGCCAACCCCGCGAGCGCCGCGGCGGCACTGCCGGTCTTCAGGAAATCACGACGGTTGATGACGGACATGCGGCATCCACTCGGCGAATGGGAAAGCCCGGCCGGGGGGGGCGGGGGCCGCCCCGGCGCGCCGCCGCGCGCCAGGGGGGGGGGGGCGGGCGCGGGGTGGGGGGGGGCGGGGGGGACCCCCCCCCCCCCCC
>CAMLEQ010000291.1 GCA_946479015.1 uncultured Gemmatimonadota bacterium
CTCCCTCCTCTGCCCGTCAGTTCCCCACACGCGACACGCGTCCTTTGGTGGTCTACCCACTAGGTCCTATCCCCCCAGGAGCTCCCCATCCCACGGCAGCACGATCGTACTTTCCGTCTCCAGCGCCGAGAAATCCGGCTCGTACGGACCCGTGCGGAAGCCCACGGCGGTGCGGACGTCGGCGGCGCCGGCGTTGACGAGGGCGGCCACCGCCATGCGCATCGTCTCCCCGGTATCGCACGTCTCATCGACCAGAAGCACGCGCTTGCCGCGCACCTCCTGCGGCGCGGCGCCGAGGATCGCGGGAGTGTCCCGCACCCGCTCGGCGTGATAGCGACGGCTCACCACCAGCGAGTGGAACTCGCGTCCGAGAATGGCGGCGATCACCGCGCCGGGGATCACTCCCGCGGTGGCGATCCCGACCACCACCTCCGGGTCGTAGGAGCGCGCCACCTTCAAGGCGAGGGCGCGCGACAGCTCGCCGAACAACGGCCAATCCACCTCGAAGACCCCGCGGGTCCGATCGATCGCCCTGCGCCGTGGCGTCACGCGTCCCCCTTGCTCCCGATGTCCGCATCCCTGGTTCGATAAGCTACCGTCGCGGCGGGATGGATGACAGCGCGGTTGCCGCACCGCGTGACCGACGGTAACTTTGCCCGGAGTGAGCCCCGGCGCGCATCGTGCAAGACGTGCGCGCGTGCTCCCGTCCTCCGATGTCCTCGACCCGAGCCGCGATCGCATGTCCTGGTGGAGCCGCCTGACGGGTGGCAAGTCAGCGAACCCGCCCAAGCCACAGCGACTGGACTACCTGAGCGAGGCGCTGGCGCTCGAACGCCAGGGCGACTTCGACGCCGCCCTCACATCGTACCGGCTCGCGCTGCGCGATCAACCGAACGACCAGCGCATCCTTCAGAACATGGCGATCGCGTACTCCAAGACGGGGCGGCTGGACGACGCGATCCGATGCTATCGCCGCGCGCTGGAGCTCGACCCGCAGCTCTCCGGAGCCCATTACGGTCTGGCGTTCCTCCTGCTGAAGCGCGGCGAGCCCGCGGGCGCGGAGCGGCATCTCATCGCCTTCCTCGCCAATCCGCCACGCAACGCCGAGGCGGAGCGCTGGGTGCGGCACGCGCGGCAGACGCTCGAGCAGCTCCAGGATGGCGCTGGGGCCGATCCCGTCCCCGAGCCCGAATAGCGAGTGGGACAGGTCCTCGCCGTCGTCAGCCAGAAAGGCGGTGTCGGGAAGACCACGACCGCGGTGAACCTCGCGGCCGCCTTCGCGCGCCGTGGCCTCAAGACGCTGCTCGTGGATGTGGACCCGCAGGGCGCCGTGCGCTACGGCGTGGGGCTGCGCCGCGGCCACTCGCCGTACGGGATCTCCGACTACCTGAGCGGGGAGAAGGGGCTGCGCGAAGTGATCCTTCCCACGGCGCTCCCCTGGCTGCGCGTCGTGCTCGCCGGCACGGTGAGCACCCTCACCAGCCATGCGGGGTATCAGCATCGGATCGAGGAGAGCGATCTCCTCAAGGAGATGCTGGCGCTCGCCCGCGAGCGCACGCACGTGACGATCGTGGACACGCCCCCCGGCCTCGGTCCGGTGGTGCAGCGCGTGCTCGAGGCCAGCCAGCACGTGATCGTGCCGCTCCAGTGCGAGCCGCTCGCGCTGCAGACCACGCCGCAGATCCTGCGCGGGATCCAGGACGTGGTGGCGATGAACGAGGATCTCACGCTCGATGGCCTGGTGCTCACGATGTTCGATCCCGCGAGCGAAGCGTGCTGCCGCGTGTCGGACTACGTGCGGCAGCACCTGCCGAGGAACATGGTGTTCGACATCGTGGTGCCGCGCTCCGGCGCGGCCTCCGAGGCGTTCGCGGCCGGACAGCCGGTGGTCCTGCGCACCCCAGCCGATCCGGCGGCGCAGGCCTACGTCAACCTCGCCACCGTCCTCTCACAGCGCTTCGAGTGATGCGCCCGCACGCGCGCCTCGGCCTCTTCGCCACCGCGCTCGCCGGCGCGCTCGCCTGCACCAAGGTGAGCACCGACGCGAGCGCGCCGGTGGCCATCGAGCTGCGCCCCCCGCCGCTCCCCTCGGTGCTGGTGGGGGACGTGATGCGCGACTCGCTCGGCGACACGGCGCGGCTTCAGGCGGTGGTGTTCAACGCCAAGACCGACACCATCCCCGACGCGCCCGTGACCTTCCTGGCACTCGACACCACGGGGAAGATCACGGTGGACCAGGCCACCGGCATCGTGTTCGGGCGCGACACCGGCAACGCCGCGGTGGTCGCCGTCATCAGCGGGCTCCAGTCACCGCTGGACACGATCACGGTGGTCGACACCCCGACCACCTTCCTCCCCGTGGACGTCCCCCCCGAGACGCTCCGCGTCTCCTTCACCGGACGCGACACGCTGCAACCGCTGCGCGTCCGCCTGCTGCACATCTCCGGGACGGACACGGTGCCCGTGCGGCGCTGGGCCGTTCGCTACACGTTCCTGCACCCGGCGGGCTTCGACAACGCCGATTCCCTCAAGCCGCAGCTCGTGAATGCCGCCCGGCGCCCGGCGCTGCTGGACACCACCGACGCCACCGGCTCCACCTCGCGGTCGCTCCGCATCGCGGCGCTCGCGCAGGCGTTCGCGGACAGCGTGGTGGTGGAGGCGACGCCGGTGGGGCCCCCCGGTACCCCGGTCGCCGGGCAGACGATCCGGTTCGCGTTGTACGTCGTAATCCAGTAGACTTCCGGAAGTCCCCTCGCTGGAGGAGGCCATGGCCGTCACGGCGGTTCCGCAGCGTCTCACGGATGACGGGGCGCATCTCTCCCCCTCCACTCTCACCCAGCTCTTCTTCGAGGCGGTGCAGCGGCACGACCGTCCCGATGCGCTCCAGGTGAAGGTGGGTGGGAGCTACCACCCGATCTCGCACCGCACGCTGCTCCAGCGCGTCCGCCGCACCGGGCTCGGCCTCCGCGCGCTCGGGATCCCTCGGGGAGCGCGCGTGGCCATCCTCTCCGAGAACCGTCCCGAGTGGGCGATCGCCGACTACGCCTGCCTCACCGCCGGGTACGTCGACGTCCCGATCTACCCCACCCTCCCCGCGGAGCAGATGACGTACGTGCTCCGCGACTCCGGCGCGGTGGCGGTGTTCGTGTCCACGCAGGAGCAGGCCAACAAGATCGCGTCGATCCGCGGCGAGCTCCCCGCGCTCACCTGGGTGATCGGGTTCACGGGGGAGGTCACGGACGGCATGGACCTCACGCTCGCCGCGCTGGAGGCGAAAGGCGCGGCCACGGAGACCCCGGAAGTCGCCGAACGCTATCGCGAGGAGGCGCTGCGGACGCGCCCCGGCGACCTGGCGACGATCATCTACACCTCGGGGACCACCGGCGAGCCGAAGGGCGCCAAGCTCACCCATGGGAACATCGCGTCGAACGTGGCGGCGGTCACGGATGCCATCCCGTTCCTCCCCACCGACGTGTCGCTGAGCTTCCTCCCGCTGTCGCACATCCTGGAGCGGATGTTCGACTTCCTCATGTTCACCGTCGGCGTGTCGATCGCGTACGCGGAGTCGGTGGACACGGTGGTCGCGAACTTCGGCGAGGTGCGCCCGTCGATCGTGGTGTCGGTGCCGCGCGTGTACGAGAAGATCTACGCCCGCGTGCTGGAGAACGCGCTGGCGAGCGGCGCGCTCAAGAAGCGGATCTTCTTCTGGGCGCGCGCCGTGGGCGAGCGCTGGGCGGACGCGACGCTCGCGGGCCGGTCCCCCGGCACGCTGCTCGCCATGCGCTACGCGCTCGCGCAGCGGCTGGTGTTCTCCAAGCTGAAGGCGCGCGTGGGAGGACGGATCCGGTACTTCGTGTCGGGGGGCGCGCCGCTGGCGACGGACATCAACAAGTTCTTCTTCGCCGCCGGGCTCCCGATCCTGGAGGGGTACGGCCTCACCGAGACGTCGCCGGTGATCGCCGTGAACACGCCGGGGCACATTCGCATGGGCACCGTGGGGCGCCCGATCCGCGGCGTGGAGGTGAGGATCGCGCCCGATGGCGAGATCCTCACCCGCGGGCCGAACGTGATGGAGGGCTACTTCAACAAGCCCGAGGCCACGCGCGACGCGATCGACGCCGAGGGGTGGTTCCACACCGGGGACATCGGGGTGCTCGAGGACGGCTATCTGCGGATCACGGACCGGAAGAAGGACATCATCGTGACCGCCGGCGGGAAGAACATCGCGCCGCAGCCGATCGAGAACCAGATCAAGACGAACAAGTACGTGAGCCAGGCGGTGATGATCGGCGACCGGCGCAAGTATCCGGTGGTGCTGGTGGTGCCGAACTTCGAGCAGATCGAGAAGTGGGCGAAGCTCAAGAACCTGCTCTACACCGACCGCCGGCAACTGCTGGCGCACCCGATGGTGCAGGCGAAGATGAGCAAGGAGGTGCTCCAGAAGCTGCACGGGCTGGCGTCGTTCGAGACGCCGAAGAAGGTGGGGCTGCTGGAGCAGGACTTCACGATCGAGAGCGGGGAGCTGACCCCGACGCTGAAGGTGCGGCGGCGCATCGTGGACCAGCGGTACCGGGCGCTCATCGACGCGCTGTACGCGGACGAGGAGCCGGCGCCCCCGTCCCACCAATGATCCGGCGCGCCGCCGCGGTCGCCCTTCTTCCCTTCCCGCTGGCGCTGGCCTGCGCCCGAGCGCCGCGTGCGGTGCCCGGTGGGTCGGCGCCGACTGCCGTCGCGGGAAGCGGCGCCGACACCCCCGCGCCCGCCCCCGCCCCTCGCGGCATCTTCGGCGAGTGGGTGCTGTTCACCGCTCCGGACTCCACCGCGTTCACCGGCGCCCGCCGCGTGGAGCTCTCGCTCCACTCGGGCACCTTCGCCATCACCGCGTACTATCCGGACGCTCCGACGCTCGTGGTGACCGGCGCCCTCGCCGGCGACTCGTCAGGCGGTGTGCTCGTGCTCACCCCCACCGCCGCGATGCGCGACGGCGCGCCGGCGACCGACCGGCTCCCCCTCGTGCCCGGTCAGCCGATCACCATGGTCGCGAGCACCGCGGGGAACAGCCTCCTCTTCATCCCGCCCGACCGCGTCACGCGCGAACCGAGCTCGGTGTGGCACAGGTGCGAGAAGGCGGTGGAGGCTGGAGAGATCTGTAGGTAGTAGGACATGGTGGATGGACCACCAAACAACGCGTGTGGCGTGTGGGAGACTGACGGGTAGAGGGAGTAGGTAGAGCGCGAGTAGGCTCGGCTGTAGGCGGACTCTCTCTACATCCGAACCTACTCTCGCCGTACCTCCCTCCTCTGCCCGTCAG
>CAMLEQ010000292.1 GCA_946479015.1 uncultured Gemmatimonadota bacterium
GTCAGTTCCCCACACGCCACACGCGTTTCATGGTGGTCCAGCCACCAGGTCCCACACCCACCCACGTCCCCCCCACTAGAACAGCTTCGATATCACGTAGATCACCAACCCCGCCAACCCGCCGACCAGCGTGCCGTTGATCCGGATGAACTGGAGGTCGCGCCCGATCGCCAGCTCGATCCGGTGGGAGGTCGCGTCGGCGTCCCAGGCGCTCACCGTGTGCGCGATCAGCTCTCCCACCTCGTGGCGGTGCTGCTCGATGATGGACAGCAGCACCTCGCGCGCGAACGCATCCACCTGGGCGAGCAGCGCCTCGTTCGAGCGCAGCGCCTCGCCGAAGGAGACGATGCCGCGCTCCAGCGCGTCCGGCGCGGCGTTGTCCCCCCGCGCCGCGTAGCGCGCGATCCCCTGCTTCGCGCCGCGCCAGATGGTCGAGGCCAGGTCGTCGATCATCTCCCGGCCGAGCAGCTCACCCTTGAGCGCCTCCATGCGCTCGATCATCTCCGGCGAGTGCTTCAGCTTGTCGATGAAGCGGTACAGCGCCTCGTCGAACCTCCCGCGCAGCGGATGGTGCGGATCGGCGCGCACCTCGTGCAGCAGGTTCTCGATCGCCGACACGATCTTCTCGTAGATGCGCTCGTCCACGACGCCGGGGATCCACCACGGGCTCTCCTCCGCCACCTTGATCCGGATGAGCTCGCGGTTGTCGTCCACCGCCTGCCCCACGAGGCGGAGCGCATCGTCGAGCAGCTCCTGGTGGCGGGCATCGGCGGTGATGAACGAGAGCACGCTGCCGAGCACGGGGGCCACACGCGTGGCGCGGACGCGGGAGGCGAGGCTGTCGGCGACGAGGCGCGTGGCATCCTCGTCGGGGAGCGCCTCCGCCGTACGCGCGAGCCCGACGGCCGCCTGGTGCGCGATGAGCCGCGCGTGCTCCGGCTCGGCGAGCCAGCGCGCCGCGCGCTCGGCCACGCGCATCCCTTCCAGCTTGCGCGACACCACCTCCCGCTGCAGGAAGTTGTTCTGCACGAAGTTGCCGAGCGTGCGGCCGATGCGATCCTTCCGGCTGGCGACGATGGCGGTGTGCGGGATGGGGAGGCCGAGCGGGTGACGGAAGAGCGCCGTGACGGCGAACCAGTCGGCGAGACCGCCCACCATCGCCGCCTCGGCGGTGGCGCGGATGTACCCCACCCAGGGGTGGCGCGTCTCGAGGAGGCGCGCCGCGATGTAGATCGCCGTCGCGAGCACGAGGAGCCCCGTGGCCCGCGCCTTCATGCGGTCGAGCTTCGCCTGGCGTTCGGCGTCGTCCGGCCGCGACAGCGGCATCAACGTTCCCGTCATGGCCTTCCCGCGTGACGTGTCGCGCCGGCGCGCCCCGCGCCGGCGTTGCTCGAGGGGATCGGCGCGCGCGCGGCACGCGCCGGCCTCGAGGCCGGCGCGGCGGCGTGATGGAACGTGGGAAGTGGTGCCGACGCGCGGCGATCGCTGTCGAAATCAGCAGGATCGCCGCCGCGAGGGCAAGCTCCGGCGCGCGGTCAGTGCAGTCGGTAGCCGGCGCCGAACCGGAAGGTGGTGACGTCCGCGGGCACGGCGTACACCGACGCCGACAGCTCCACCACCGGAGTGAAATGCGCGGTGATGCCGCCGAACACCGAGCCGCGCACCAGGTTCACGTCCACGCGCGTGCTGTCGGTGTAGGCGTTCGCGTCGGTGAAGCCCACCTGAAAGCGCGGGCGGAGCCAGCTCACCCCTCCGCCGGCCCAGAGCGACCACCGCCCCCCGCGAGTGGTGAGCGAGAGCGCCCCCTCGCCACCGAACTGATAGGGGTGGAAGGTGTCGTTCGACGCGCGCGTGCCGAAGCACGGCAGCGTGTCGTCGCTCGTCTGCAGCCCCTTCGCGGGACAGGTGATGGGACCGCGCACGCGCCCGATCGTACCGTGCGCGCGGAGCATCACCGCGAGCGAGGGAGCGGTGGGCGCGGTGGGAATGCGGCGCACGTTCGAGAGCGCGAAGCTCGCGAGGTTTGGATCGGCGTCGTAGACGCGGACGGGGGGCACGTAGCTCGCCTCGAACGCGAAGCCGAGGGGAAGCCCGACGACGATGCGCGGCCGCGCGAACACCGGAGCGAGTCGCGTGTGCTCGTTCTTGCTCGTGAAGCAGTAGCCCGTGCGGGAGATCTCCGCGCTCGGCGTCGGGATGGGAACCACTTCCGCCTCCACTCGCACGGCGCCGGCCGGGAGCGGCGTGGGAGCGGCGGAGGTGGAGAACGCGATGGGCGCCTCGTAGAACGCGAGCAGCCTGGCCTCGTTGCTGCTCTTCGGCGGCGTGCACTGCGCGTGGGCCGCGGCGGGCGCGGCTGCCGCGAGCATGGCCGCGAGCGCCAGCGCACCACTCCACTCGAGGCCGCGGAGCGCGATGCGACCGGCCGATGCACGGACACGAGCGGACGGACGGGAGATGCGGATCTCTCGCGAGCGCGGCTGCGGCTGCATGTCGCCTCCGATGGGAGAGGTGGCTACTGGACCACGACCTGGCCGGACATCACTGCCCGCCCATGAATGCTACAGAAGTACGTGTAAGTTCCGACCGCCGTGAAGGTGCGGGAGAAGGTCCCGGAGCTCTGCGGCGGGGAGCCGGGGGCGGCATCGTCGAACGTCACGGTGTGAAGGCTGTCTCCCGCGGCCCACGTCCAGGTGACGGTGCCGTTCACCGGTACACTGACGCTGTCCGGGTCGAAGAAGTCATTGCCCACCGTGACCGTCACCGCGCCCCCGCCGCCGCCCAGGCCGGGGAGCCCCCCGGTGCCGCCGGGGATCCTGCCGAGCGGGTTCGTGGTGTCACCGTTGCACGCCGCAGCCGAGACCAGCCCGGCCAACGCGAGCGTCGCGAGCAGGCGCTGCATGTGCCCTCCTGTGCCGGGGGCCGGCACGTCGCGAGCGCGCGGCGTCCATCATCCGACGGAACGCCGCCAGCGCGGTCGCGGACGCAATGTCGGGAGCCGCGCACTCCCGGGAAATCGATTCGTGGCCGGCGCCCGCGCGCGCGGGGTGAACGGCGCGGAAAGCGGGGCGGACGCGCAGGGGGCTCGCGCCGGGGTCAGAGCGAGCGCCGCAGGAACTCCTGCACGCGCTCCCGGTACGTGCGCCCGGAGGTGACGCGCGTGCCGTCCGAGAGGATGAGCACGTAGTCGCCCCCGAACCACGGCTGCACCTCCGCGATGCGCTCCACGTTCACCATCGCCGACCGGTGGGCCCGCAGGAAGCGCGCCTGGGGGAGACGCCGCTCGAGCGCGGTGAGCGTGCCGCGCACCACGTGCGTCCGCGCGCCCACGTGCAGTCGCACGTGGTTGTCCTCGGCTTCCACCCAGTCGATGTCTCCGATGCGCACGAACAGGATGCGCCCATCCACCTTGATCGCCAGGCGCTCGTCGGCGCGCGCGTGCGCGGCCCCATGGTCGAGCAGCGCCGAGAGGCGGGACTCCAGCTCCGACGGCGCGGCGCGGCGCAACTGCGTCTTGGCGCGCTCCAGCACCTCGGCGAATCGCGCGCGGTCCACGGGCTTGAGCAGGTACGCCAGCGCGTAGACCTCGAACGCGCGCAGCGCGTACTCGTCGTAGGCGGTGACGAAGACCACCGCCGGCATCCGCGCCGGCCCCACCTGGCGCACCACCTCGAAGCCGTCGAGCTCCGGCATCTGGATGTCGAGGAAGACGAGATCCGGCGCGAGCTCGCGGATCGCGGCGACCGCATCGCGGCCGTTGCCGTACTCGCCGGCGACTTCCACATCCGGATCGCCGGCCAGCAGCTTCTTCAGGTGCCCGCGCGCGAGCGGCTCATCGTCGACGATGAGCACGCGCAGCGCCGGCGCCGCGGGGGTGGCGCCCTCGGGCTCGCGTGCCGCCGTCATGCCACCCCCGCGAACACGCCGGCCGCGCACACGGGCGCGCGGAACGGG
Organism: uncultured Gemmatimonadota bacterium; assembly: GCA_946479015.1. Next base: position 3,955 of record CAMLEQ010000292.1, read on the forward strand.
ATCGCGATGCGCACATCGAAGCCGCCCGCGCCGGCGTCACCGGCCGCGAACTCGTGCGCGTCGCCGTAGAGGTGGCGCAGCCGCTCGCGCGTGTTGCCGAGCCCAACCCCCTCGTTCGGCGCGGTGGTGCCGGAGCCGACGCCGTCGTCGAGCACGCGGAGCAGGAGCCGATCTCCCTCGCGTCGCGCCGAAACCTCGACGCGCCCGCCGGCCGCCCGCGGCGCGATGCCGTGCCGGATCGCGTTCTCGACCAGCGGTTGAAGGATGAGATTCGGCACGAGCGCGCGCCGCGCTTCGGGATCGATGAACAGCTCCACGCGCAGCCGGTCGGGGAACCGCACCTCCTGGATCTCGACGTAGCGCCGCAGCAGCTCCAGCTCCCGCTCCAGCGGAACCTCCTGCTCCCCCGCGCTGTGCAACGACACGCGCAGCAGCTCGCTGAGACCGGTGATCACTCGCTCGGCGGCGCGCGTGTCGGTGGCCAGGAGCGCCGTGATCGTGTTCAGCGTGTTGAACAGGAAGTGAGGGTGGAGCTGCAGCTTGAGCCGCTCGAGCTGCGCGCGCACGAGTCGCGCCTCGAGCTGCTCGCGGTGCCGCGTCTGGCGCAGATGCGTGGTGAGCAGCCGCTCGTGCCAGGCGGTGGCGTAGGTGGCGATCCCGCCGGCCACGGCGAGGAGGAGCAGCTTCGCCCCCTCGTCGAGCATCGAGATCCCCGGCCCGGTCACCACGGCCAGCGGGCTCGACACGAGATGCGTGCGCCCACTGGCGAGGAACGCCGCGAGCAGGATGCCGTACTCGACCACCACGAGCAGCGCCGCGGCCGCCGCCTTGCGCGAGGACGACGTGATCGGCCGCGACGCGAGGACGGCGAAGTAGGCCAGGAGGACGGGGGAGCGGAACGCCAGCTCGGGGGAATCGGCCAGCCCGTAGCCGCCCATGATCGCGGTGACGGCGGTGATGTCCACCACCGGATTGACGACGGCCAGCCAGCCGGGGAGCGTCTCGCGGTCGCGGAACCAGATCCACTGCGCCGCGGTCCAGCCGAGCGTGGGGATGAGCACCACCACGTTCACGCGATTGAGCGCCGGCGGCAGGGTGGGCCGGTACGCGACGGCGGCAGTGGCGAGCAGGAGGAGCACCAGTGCCCGCACGCCGTTGAGCAGCCGTTCGGCGCTCGACCGGTGCAGTTCCAGGAGCGCGCGCGCGTCGTCGCCGGAGTCGGGGCGCATGGCGGGATATATGGATCGCGGGAGGGGGCGGCGCAACGGAGGGGGAGTCGGGACTCGGCTGTCCAGCCTCCGGGGGGGGCCGCCGGCGGGGGGGGCGGGGGCGCGCCGGCCCCCGCGACACG
>CAMLEQ010000293.1 GCA_946479015.1 uncultured Gemmatimonadota bacterium
GTCCCCTTTCCCGCCTCCTTGGTCGTGAAGAAGGGTTCGAAGATGCGCTCTCGCACACCCTCGGGGATCCCGGTCCCGCTGTCCACGATCTCCACGGCCACGCCGCCCGCGCCGTCCGCCCGCGTCCGCACGCGGATGGTCCCTGCCGCCCCGGTCCCCGCCACGGCGTCCGCCGCGTTGTCGAGCAGGTTGGTCCACACCTGCGTGAGCTCGGTCCCGTAGCTCTCGATGGGCGGGATCCCGCGATCGTACTCCCGCACCACGCTCGCCTTCACCTCGCGCAGCTTGTGCGCGAGGATGGTGAGCGCGCTCTCGATCCCCTCGTGCACGTCGGCGGTGCGCAGCGCGCTGGTGTCGGCGTACGAGTACGCCTTCACGGCGCGCACCATCTCGGCCACGCGTGCGGTGCTCTGACCGATCTCGTCGAGGAGCTGCCGGATGGCCGCGGTGCGCTCGGTCCACGCCAGCGCGTCGAGCACTATGCCCGCCTCGCACCCGCGCGTCACGCGCTCGAGCTCCTCGGCGGTGACGCCGCGGTCCACGAGCAGCGGCGCGATCTCCCACGCGCGCTGTACGCCCCGCGCGTCGAGCCAGCGCTCGATGGCCTCCTCCCGGTCGGCGCGCTCGAGGGGCGCGAGCTCGCGCGCGCTCTGGCTCGCGCTCTGCGTCGCGTCGGAGAGCTGCCGCAGCAGCGCCACCTCGTCGGGCCGCCACGGATGCTCGGCGAGGCGCAGCGCCAGCGCCTCGAGCGCCTGGAGCTGCTCGCGGAGATGCCCCGCGGCGCGGCTCGCCGCGGCGGCGGGGTTGTTGAGATCGTGCGCGAGGCCGGCGGCGAGCGTCCCGAGCACGGCCATCCGCTCGCGCCGGCGCAGCAGATCCTCCACGTGCGACGGGTCGAGCGCCGGGCGCTCGGCGCCGCTCACTGCCGGGTCGTCGCTCATGTCTCGGCGAGATAGCGGTGGGTGAACTGCACGGCGATGGAGCCCTCCCCGACGGCGCTCGCCACGCGCTTCACACTCTGATGACGCACGTCGCCGGCGCAGAGCACGCCGGGGACGTTGGTCTCGAGGAGGTACGGGTCGCGCTCGAGCGGCCACCCCTTCACGCGGTCGTCGACGCGCGGCAGGTCGGGGCCGGTGAGGATGAAGCCGTACTCGTCGCGCTCCACGAGATCGCCGAGCCACTCGGTGCGCGGGACGGCGCCGATGAAGATGAAGAGCGACGCGGCGGGCACGGTGCGCGTCTCGGTGCCGCAGGCGAGGGTGAGGCGCTCGAGGTGCTGCTCCCCCTCCACCGCCGCCACGCGGGTGCGCGCGAGCACGGCGATGTTGGGCACTGCCGCGATCTGGTCGATGAGGTACTGCGACATGCTCTCGGCGAGACCCTCGCCGCGCACGAGGATGGTCACGCTCCGGGCGTACTGCGCGAAGTAGACGGCGGCCTGCCCCGCCGAGTTGCCGCCGCCCACGATATACAGCTCCTCGTCGCGGCAGGAGAGCGCCTCGGTGAGCGCACCCCCATAGTACACGCCGCGCCCGGTGAGCGCCTCGGCGCCGGGCACGTCGAGCTTGCGGTACTCCACTCCGGTCGACACGAGGAGGACGCGGCTGGACACCTCGCTACCATCGCCGAGGGTCAGCACGCGGTAGGGTCCCTGCGTCCGCACCCCGCGCACCTCCTGCGGCGTCAGGATCTCGGCGCCGAACTTCCGCGCCTGCGCCACGGCGCGGCGCGCGAGGTCGCCGCCGGTGAGGCCGGTGGGGAAGCCGAGGTAGTTCTCGATGTTGGAGCTGGTGCCGGCCTGCCCACCGGGCGCCTCGCGCTCGACGAGCAGCGTCCTGAGCCCCTCGGACGCGCCGTAGACGGCGGCCGCGAGCCCGGCGGGTCCGCCTCCGACGACGACGAGATCGTAGAACGGCCGCTCGGCGCGCGTGCGGAGGCCGATGCGCTGCGCGAGGTCCGGGAGCTCGGGGTCGGCGAGATGGGAGCCGTCGGGGAAGAGGACGACGGGCGGGCGGAGGGTGTGGCCATCGGCCGCCGTCTCGCTCGCTTCGCCGCGCGCGCTCAGCTCGTCAGGCGGCGCGCCGGCCGCGGGCTGCGCCAGCATCGCGAGGAGGTCGCGCGCCTCTCCCGATGTGTCGAGGTCGAGCCACTGGAAGGGGATGGTGTTGCGGCCGAGGAAGTCGCGCACGCGGTGCGCGCGCGGCGACCAGCGGTTGCCGATCACACGAATTCCCTCGAACGGCGGTCGGTAGGTGGCCCGCCAGTCCTCGAGCAGGTCGGTGAGGTACGGGTAGAGGTTCTGCTCGGGCGGATCCCACGGCTTCATCAGGTAGTAGTGGATCCGCACCTTGTTGATCGCCTGGATGGCGGCGTCGGTGTCGGCGTACGCGGTGAGGAGCACGCGCTTGGCGCCGGGGGCGAGGGTGATCGCGCGCTCGAGGAACTCGACACCGGTCATCTCCGGCATCCGCTGGTCGGCGAGGAGGAGCGCCACGGGGTCGCCCCTCCGCTTCAGCTCCTCCAGCAGCTCGAGCGCCGCCCGCGCGGAGTCGGCGCGGAGCACGCGGTAGCTCTCGCCGTAGCGGCGGCGAAGATCGCGCTCGACGGCGCGGAGCACCTCGGGGTCGTCGTCGACGGTGAGCAGGACGGGGCGTTGGGCCATGTGATGCTTCTCCTCTCAGGCGCCGAAGGTGCTCACGGAGGCGAGCGGGAGGCACACGATGAAGCGCGTGTCCCCCGGCCGCGACGTGAACGAGAGCTGCCCGCCGTGCAGGTCGACGACGATGCGCCGAGCGATGTCGAGGCTGAGTCCCGTCCCCTGGCCCACGTCCTTGGTGGTGAAGAAGGGCTCGAAGATGCGGTCCTCCAACTCGCGTGGAATGCCGGGGCCGTCGTCGCCGACCTCGGCGACCACCGCGCCGTCGGCGGCGTACGTGGCGATGGTGATGTGCCCGGTGCCGCGCTCGCCGCCGTCGCGGGCGGCCACCGCGTCGAGCGCGTTCTCGATGAGGATCCCCCACACCTGGTTGAGGTCTCCGGGGAACGCGCGCACGCGCGGGAGGGACGCGGCGAAGCGGCGCTCGACGTCGATCCCCTTCTCGCGGAAGCGGGCGTCGAAGAGCGCGAGCGTGCTCTCGATCCCCTCGCGCACGTCGACGTCGGCCATGTCGCGCGCGCGGTCGCGATTGGTGTAGCGCCGCATGGCGTCGACGAGCCGCGCGATGCGCCCCGCGGTGCGCTCGGCGGAGGCGAAGAGCGCCTGCGCCGCGAGGCCGGCCTCGAGCCACCGCAGCGCCGTCGCCCGCGCGCTCGCGGGGACGCCGGCGAGCGCCTCGGCGATGGGCGCGACATCGTCGAGCCCCGCCTCGGCGTAGGTGGAGCACGCCACCCAGGCATCGGGTACGCCCTGCTCGGCGAGCCAGCGCGCGAGCGCGTCCTCGCAGTCGCTGCGCGCCAGCGCCTCGGCGGCGTCGCGCGCGGCGGGGCGGGGCACGGCAGCGGAGCGCAGCGCGTCGAGCCGGAGCACCGTCTCGGCGGTGATGCCGGCGTCCACGAGCGCCGCCGTCATCCGCCCGCGCTCGTCGAGGCGGCGGCGCGCGTCGCCGAGGGCGTTGACCACGGCGGAGGTGGGGTTGTTGAGCTCGTGCGCGAGCGAGGCCGAGAGCTTTCCGAGCGCGGTCAGCTTCTCGAACTGCGCTTCGCGCCGCGTGGCGTCGCGCGTGCGGTCGATCAGCATGGCGACGAAGCGCTGGGTGAGCGCCGGCACTCGCTGGAGCAGCTCCGGGAAGCGCGCCTTGGGGAAGCGGGCCACCCGCGCGCGCGTCACCGCCCGCCCGGTGGCCGCCCACGCGACCATCCGCGAGAAGGGGATCGTGCCGCCGACGTCGCCGGGGCGGAGCACGAACACCGGCGCGCCGGGGCCGAGCTGCTCGCGCCGCGCCTGGAGCACGCCATCGACGCCGATGTACATCCACTCCGCGGCTTCGCCGGGGGCGAAGAGGATCTCACCGGGCTCGAGCTCGACGAGCTCGCACTCGGCGGCGATCCAGGCGAGCTCGTCGTGAGAGAGATCGGCGAACGCCGGCACGGCGCGGAGCGCCGCGATGGGGACGGAGATCGTGGCCGGGGTGTCAGCTGTCATGTGGCTCGTCCAACTCGTCGCGGGATGGCTCGCCGGCCGGAGCTGGTCACTCCATGGCCGGAGCGGTACGACGCCGCAGCGCGGCATTGGCGAAGCCGCCCGCGATTCCCGCGCCAAGGATGATCCACGTCACCGTGGCGGGCAAGCGATTCGCGAGGCCGAGCGCGCCATCGAGCGACCAGGCGCCGTAGCCGACAGCGGCGAGCACGACGGCGGCGATGGCGTAGAGGAGCGGGAGCTCGATGCCGTTGCTCATCGCGAAGAGGCCGTTGCCCCAGTGCACGGTGACGATCGCGACGACCATCACGGAGAGCATCAGCGCCGGTCCCACCGGTCCGAGAAAGCCGAGCGCCACGAGGAGGCCGCTGGCGATCTCCCCGAGCGCGGCCGCTGCCGCGAAGACGCGTCCGGGGCGGAAGCCGAGCTGCGTCATGAGCTCTCCGAACTTCTCCAGCCCGGGTCCGCCGAACCAGCCGAACGCCTTCTGCGCGCCGTGCGCGGCCATCAGGAGGCCGAAGGCGATCCGGCCGATGAGAACACCGATGCTCAGCGCCACAGGATCGATGGTGTACGTGCTCATGGAAGCTGGCCTCACTCGAGGAATGCGGTTACCGTATGTGACAGTTACTGTCCGTGCCGTGGTTACCGTTGGTAACCTGACGGCAAGCTATGCGGCCCGCGCGGGCCGCAAAAGAAGGCACGCGAAAGTGCCTCGGTCACCTCGGAGTAACCCATGGCGAGAACGCGGCCGGTGAAGCCACGATGCAGCCCGGCGGAGCTGGTGCACACGCCGGCGAACTGCACGGCGCACGAGATGCTCACGCGCATCGGCGACAAGTGGTCGGTCTCCGTCATCCACGTGCTGGGGGACGCGGGCACGCTGCGCTTCAACGAGCTGCGCGCGCGCGTGGAGGGGATCAGCCAGCGGATGCTGACGGTGACGCTGCGGGGGTTGGAGCGCGACGGGCTCGTGACGCGCACCATCCACGCGGAGGTGCCGCCGCGCGTGGAGTACGCGCTCACGCCGCTCGGCGCGACGCTGAGAGAGCTGGTGCGAGGGCTGGTGCGGTGGGCGGGGGCGCACCTTGGGGAGGTGGCGGCGGCGCGGGCGAGGTACGACGGGCGG
>CAMLEQ010000294.1 GCA_946479015.1 uncultured Gemmatimonadota bacterium
GCGCCACCCCTACCGTCGCCGGCGCTCGGCTCGCGTCCCATGGCGGCGACGACCATCACCGCTGAGAGGCGCGCACATGACCACGCACCTTCGATCCGAGCGCGAGCAACCGGAGATTCCGTCCGCACCGGAGAACGACGTCGTGGGCGAGAAGGGATCGTCCAGCGACACCGCCGCCTGCGATCGCTGCCCCGCCCTCGCCGGTCGCCGCGCGTTCCTGAGACACGCCGCGCTGGCCGCGGTCGCCGCGCTCGCCGCCGCCGGACTCTCCCCCGCCGACGCGCTCGCCGAGACCGTGCGCGCGATCACACCGCGCGCAGCCGCGGGCATGGAGCGGAGCTACCAGATCCCGGCGGGCGACTCCGTCGCGGTGGATGACGCGAACGACCTGATTCTCGCGCGATGGCAGAACCGCGTGTACGCGTTCTCGCTCCGCTGCCCGCACCGCGGCACGCGCCTCGAGTGGCATGCGGGCGAGGGGCGCATCTACTGCCCCAAGCACAAGGCGCGCTTCCGTCCCGATGGCGCCCACGACAGCGGCCGGCGCACACGCTCGCTCGACCGCTACGCCGTGCGCCGGCAGGGCACGCAACTGATCGTGGATCTCGCCGCGCAGCTCCGGGAGGACGCGGACGCTCCTCGCTGGATGGCCGCCATGGTGGCGCTGGCCTGAGGGCGCGGACGCGGGGCGCGGGGCGCGGGGCGCGGGACGCGGGGCGCGGGAGAGGACCGCGGGGCGGCGCAATTGCGCCGCCCCTCTCGCTGCCTCTCCCGCTTCCCGCTTCCCGCTACCGCACCGCCGCCTCCGCCTCCGCCCCCCGCGCCTCCGCCCCCGCCGGGAAGTACGCGTTCCGCACGTACTGCTGCACCATCCGCTGCGTGTTGAAGAACGAGCCGTTCAGCGCGATGGCGTAGCGCATCACCTCGGCCCAGCCGCGCGGCAGCCCGTAGTACAGGGGCGCGATCACGTGCTCGAGCTTCGTGTACAGGTCCTCGAGCTCCGCCTGCTCGTCGGGGATGGCGTCGCCGTTGCCGATCGACCAGCCGGTGATCCCCTCCACGTGCCCCTCGATCCACCAGCCATCGAGCACGCTGAACGACGGCACGCCGTTGATCGCCGCCTTCATCCCGCTCGTCCCCGACGCCTCGAGCGGCTTGCGCGGGTTGTTGAGCCACACGTCCACGCCGGAGGTGATCAGCCGGCCGAGCGCCATCTCGTAGTTCTCCACGTACACCACCGTCACGTCGCCGGCGAGCGCGCGCGAGGCCTCGTGGATCTCCCGGATGAGCGCCTTCCCTCCCTCGTCGTGCGGGTGCGCCTTGCCGCCGAACACGATCTGGAGCGGCCCGGTGTTCCGCGCGATGGCGCGCAGACGGTCCAGATCCTTGAAGATGAGATTCGCGCGCTTGTAGGGCGTGGAGCGGCGCGCGAAGCCGATGGTCATCGCGTGCGGGTCGAGGCGGACGCCGGTGCGGCGCGCCACCTCGTGCAACAGCGCCTGCTTGGCGGCCGCGTGCGCCTGCCGGACCTCGTCCACCGGGATGTCCACGGCGTAGCGCAGGTAGAGATTGTCGCGGCGCCACTCGGGGATGCGCCGGTCGAACAGCTCCCTGAACGCATCGGACGTCCACGTGACGGCATGCACGCCGTTCGTGATCGAGTCCACGGGATACGCAGGGAACATCCCCTGCGAGATCTCGCGGTGCCGCATCGCCACGCCGTTGATGTAGCGCGAGAGGCGGAGCGCGAGGTACGTCATGTTGAGGGAGCCGTCGTCGTCGCAGCAGCGCGACGCGCGCAGCAGCTCGAAGTAGTCGTCGCCGAGCACGTCGCGCACCTGCTGCGCGGGGAAGCGGTCGTGCCCGGCGGGGACGGGAGTGTGGGTGGTGAACACGCACTGCCGGCGCACGGCCTCGATGTCGGCGTCGTTCACGTCCCAGTGCTTGCGGCCGGCGAGCTGGCGCTCGAGCAGGGTGAGGGTGAGGAGCGCCGCGTGCCCCTCGTTGATGTGGAAGTGCAGGTCGTCGTCGTAGCCGAGGGCGCGGAGCATCGCCGCGCCCCCCATGCCGAGCACGATCTCCTGCGAGAGCCGGTAGCGCGAGTCGCCGCCGTAGAGGAGATCGGTGAGCGAGCGGTCGCCCGGCTCGTTCTCGTCGAGATCGGTGTCGAGCAGATAGACGGGGACGACGTGGCCGTTGATCCCCTTCACGGCGTAGCGCCACGCGCGGATGTGGACGGTGCGTCCCTCGATGCCCACGGCGATGCGCGGCTCGAGTTGCTCCAGCACCTCCTCGGGGCGCCACTCCACGGGCGACTCGGACTGCCGCCCTTCGGCGTCGATGTGCTGCCTGAAGTAGCCTTTGCGGTGCAGCAGCGTGACGGCCACCATCGGCACGCCGAGATCGGCGGCGGAGCGCAGCGTATCGCCCGCCAGCACGCCGAGGCCGCCGCTGTACGTGGGGATCCCCTGCTCGAGGGCGATCTCCATGGAGAAGTAGGCGACGGTCTCTTTCGGAAAGTCGAGCATTGACTGGTCCCTGTACAACTCGGGAGAAAACAGGGGAGGCCGCGGCCTCCGCAGGTAGGGGTGAAGCAAGAAGGTGACCGGATACCGGCACGCGGGCGCGTGGTGGCGGAGCGGCGGCCTCCCGTCGCATGGGAGCGCCGGCGGTCGCTCGCCCGGTCAACGCTCCAATCTAACAGTGAGGAGCCCGGCAGGCAGCGTGTCGAGCAGATCGGCGACGCGGAAGGTGCCGGCGGGAATCTCGCCGCCGCCGAGGTGCGCGCGCCAGCGCATGGACGGGTCCGCGAGCTCCGCCGGGACGACGATGCGCGTCTCCCCCCAGACATCGGCGCCGACGGGAGGGCGATCGAGTCCGCCGAGCGCGGCGACGAGGCGCGGAACGACGGCGATCGCCGCCTCGTGCTCCGACCGGCGGAGGAAGGCGAACACGTGCGCCGCGCGCTCCCCTTCGGCGCGGAGCGGGAGATACGCGCCGTCGCGGAAGAGCGACGGGTGCTCGCGGCGGGCGAGGAGCGCGCGCTGGAGCACCCACATCTTGAGGAGCCCGCTCTCCGGCTCGCGCGCGAGCGCGCGCGGCTCGGCGCGCGCCAGCCCCTCGAGCGCGCGCTCGCGCGCGGCGAAGTCCACCGGACGCCGGTTGTCGGGGTCCACGAGCACGAGGTTCCACAGCTCGTCCCCCTGATAGATGTCCGGCGTGCCGGGGGCCGCGCACTGGAGCACGGTGCGCGACACGGCGTTCCACGCGCCGGCGCGCGCCACGCGCGCGGAGAACGCGGCGATGTCGCGGACGATCTCCGCGTCGGCGAAGAGCGCGCCGATGTACGCGGCCAGCGCGCGCTCGAACTCCGGATCGGGATCCACCCACGACGTGCGCGCCTTGGCCTCGCGCGCCGCCTTGAGCGCCCACGCCGCGATGCGCTCGCGCAGTGCCTCGCGCTCGGCTGCATCATTCCCCGCGTCCCCCGCCGGCCACGCGGCGACGAGCGTCTGGAAGATCGCGTACTCCGTGTTCGCGTCCGGCGCGTGCCGGCCGCGCACGGTGGCGCGCGCGTGGCGCATCGCCCTGCGCCAGCGCGCGGCGGCGTTCCACCAGTCGTTCGGGATCTCCGACAGCACGTCCAGTCGCGCGCGCACATCGCCGCCGCGCTTGGTGTCGTGCGTGGTGGCGGGGAGGAGCGCGCGCGGCCACCGCACCGCGCGCTCGGCGTTCGCGCGGTGCAGCCGCTCCGCCGCGTCCACGAGCGGGTAGTCGGGGGAGGAGCCGACCTCGCAGAGGGAGAGGAGCGGGACCCAGCGGTAGAGCGCCGTGTCCTCCACGCCCTTCGCGGCCGCGGGAGGGCTCGTCTGCTGGACGCGGCGGATGACGCGCGCGCGGGCGTGCTGGTCCGCGGGCGCGCGCGCGGCGCGGTCGCGCAGGAGGAGCACGTCTTCCAGGAGCGCGAGCGCCTCGGGGGATGCCTCCGCGCGAGCACGCGCGTCGGCGAGCGCGCGCTCGATCTCGCTCCGGTCCTCGGGCTCCGCCCGTCCGCCCCCCGCCTCCGGCTCGATGTACGTGCGGTACACGCGCAGCGAGGCGATCGTCTGGACGACCGCCTCGCGCAGCATCGAGCGCTGGAGGCGCGCGGTGCGGGCGTCGCGCGCGGCGAGCGGCGCGAGCAGCCGCCCGAGGCGGCGCACGTCCGCGTACAGCGACGTGCGCAGCACCAGCGCCTTCGCCGCGTGCGCCAGCTCGGCGAACGAGACGGCGGCGCGCCGGACGCCGAGGAGCACCCGGTAGCGCCGCTCGATCTCGGCGTACCCTCCGGGGTCCACGAGCAGCGCATCGACGGCGGCGAGGAACTCGTAGCCCGTGGTGCCCTGCACCGGCCACGCGGCGCGAAGACGCTCGTCGGGGGCGAGGATCTTCTCCACCACGATCGGGAACGGCTCCTCGTCGCCCGCGGGGCGCACCTGCTCCACCATCGCGCGGAGCCGCTCGAGGTAGTCGCGCGGGTCGGCCAGCCCGTCCACGTGGTCCACGCGCAGCGCGTCCACGTCGCCATCCTTCACCCACTGCGCCACGCGCCGGTGCGTGGCGCCGAACACCTCGGGGTCCTCCATGCGGAGCGCGGCGAGCCCGTCGATGTCGAAGAAGCGGCGGTAATTGATCTCGTGCGCCGCGCGGCGCCACCACACGAGCGCGTACACCTGCGAGTCGAGGAAGGCGCGGAGCCGCCCGCGCCCCGCGCTTCCCTCGGTGAACGCGCGCGCGGCGTGGGCGATCCCCTCGCGCGCCGCCGGCGACGCGTCGTGCAACGCCTCGAGGTCGCGCAGCAGGAGCGGCGCGTCGTGCTGCCGCCGCTCCACGCGGCGGCCGTCGCGGGCGAGCCGCGGGGGGAGGTCGAGCAGCGCGTCGAGGATGCGGCCCAGCTCCGCCACGGTCGCATCCCCCGCCGGCGATTCGGCGCGCATCGTCTCGAGCGCCGGCTCGAGCACGCGTGGGATGAGCGCGGCGTCCACCGGGAAGGAGTGGTCGCGCCACCGCACGCGCAGCCGGCCGCCGGCGAACGCGAGCCGGATCTCGTCGCGCGCGATCACGGCATCGAGCTCGTCGTCGAGGATGGGCACGATGATCCGCCCGCGCGTCCCCGGGCGCGCGTCGTTCCAGTCGATGTCGAACCACGAGGCGTACCGCGACGCGGGGCCGTTGGCGAAGACGTCGTCCCAGAACGGGTTGTCGGCGCCGACGCCCATGTGGTTGGG
>CAMLEQ010000295.1 GCA_946479015.1 uncultured Gemmatimonadota bacterium
GTAACATGGAACGCGACGAAGGGCCGGCAACCGCCGGCCCCTCGTCGCAAATCATTACCCACTCGCATCCCGCGCCCCGCGCCCCGAAGATCAGTGCTCTCCGGCCTCCCCCGCCGCCTCGCCAGCGAACAGCGTCGTCGACAGATACCGCGCGCCGGAGTCCGGGCTGATCATGATCACCCGCTTCCCCGGACCGAGCTCGCGCGCCATCTGGAGCGATGCCCAGGCGATCGCTCCGCTCGACATGCCGACGAACAGCCCCTCCTCGCGCGCGAGGCGGCGTGCGAGCGGGAAGGCGTCCTCCTCCCACACCGGGATCACGCGATCCACCACCGAGCGGTCGAAGTTGTCGGGGATGAAGCCCGGCCCCATCCCCTGGAACTGGTGCTGGCCGCGCTGTCCGCCGCTCAGCACCGGTGAGCGCGCCGGCTCCACCGCCACCACCTGGATGCGGCGGTCGCGCTCCTTGAGAAAGCGCCCCACGCCGCTGATCGTGCCGCCGGTCCCCGACCCGTAGACGAACGCGTCGATGCGCCCGTGCATCTGGTCCCAGAGCTCGGGGCCGGTGGTGTTGTAGTGGATGCTCGGGTTGGCCGGGTTCGAGAACTGGTTCGGCAGCCACGCCCCGAGCTCCGCCTCGATCCGCTTCGCTTCCTCGATCGCGGCGATCATGCGCAGCTCGGGATCGGTGAGGACGAGCTCCGCCCCGTACGCGCCGAGCGTCCGCTTCCGCTCCTCGCTCATCTGCGCGGGAAGGCAGAGGATGAGGCGGTAGCCGCGCGCGGACGCCACCTGCGCGAGGCCGATCCCCGTGTTCCCCGACGTCGGCTCCACGATGGTGCCGCCGGGGCGCAGCACGCCGCGCCGCTCGGCATCGAGCACCATCCCGAGCGCCGTGCGGTCCTTGATCGAGCCGCCGGGGTTCATCCCCTCGATCTTGATCCACACCTCCGCCATCTCCGGCTCCAGCACGCGCGCGAGGCGGACGACGGGGGTGCGGCCTATGGCATCGGTGATGATCATCGGGGCGCGAGAAGTCTCGGGGGCATTGGACGATGGGGAGGGCGCGGGAGGCAGACCCGCCGCCCCCCACTGGTAGCCCTCGCCCCACCCCCGCTTCTCCCGCGAGTCAGAGGCCATCGTTCACGTGGACCTCCCATTCCACGGGGAGATCCGGGTCGAGCGAGTCGCGCACGGAGCAGTACTTCGTGACGGCGAGCTGCACCGCCCGCTCCGCCTGCTCCGGTTCGATCCCCTCGCCGTCGATGAAGAAGCGGAGCAGCACGTGCTTGAGGCGGCGCGGGGTCGCATCCACGCGCGTGCCGACGACCTCGACCTCGTAGCGCGACGGCGGGGTGCGCCGCTTCTTCAGGATGTCCACCACGTCCACCGAGACGCACGTGGCGAGCGCGCTCAACAGCGCGTCCACCGGACTCTGCCCGGTCGCGGCATCGGAGTCGATGCGCGCGACCGGGCCGCCTGGGCGCCCTGCGTCGAACCGGTGGTCGCCCCGCCACTCCACGCGCACCCGGTTGGGCTCGCGCGTCGCGGGCGCGCTCGCCAGCGCGCCCGCCTTCGTCGCGTGCTCCGCGCTCATCGCTCGATCGGCAGGCGTACCGCGTTCCCCCACTCCGTCCAGCTCCCGTCGTAGTTGCGGACGTGATCGTAGCCGAGGAGGTAGGAGAGCACGAACCAGGTGTGCGACGAGCGCTCGCCGATGCGGCAGTAGGCGATCACGTCGGCGCCGGGCTCGAGCCCGATCTCCTGCTCGTAGATCGCGCGCAGCTCGTCGGCGCTCTTGAAGGTGCCGTCGGTGTTCGCGGCGCGCCCCCAGGGGACGTTCTTCGCGCCGGGGATGTGCCCGCCGCGCAGCACCCCTTCCTGCGGATACTCGGGCATGTGCGTCTTCTTCCCGGTGTACTCGTCAGGCGAGCGCACGTCCACCAGCGGCCGCTTCGCGCTGGCGTGCGCGAGGGTCTCGTCGCGGAAGGCGCGGATGCGCCGGTCGTCGCGCTCCGGCGCCACGTACGAGGTGGCAGGGAACTTCGGCACATCGGTCGTCATCCGGCGCCCCTCCTGCTCCCACTTCACGCGCCCGCCATCGAGCACGCGCGCGTTCTGGAAGCCGAAGAGCTGGAACACCCAGTAGGCGTAGGTGGCCCACCAGTTGTTCTTGTCGCCGTAGAAGATCACGGTGGTCGACTCGTCGATCCCCTTCTCCCGGAGCAGCTTCTGGAACTGCTCGCGGTCCACGTAGTCGCGGACCACCGGATCGTTCAGGTCGGCATGCCAGTCGATCTTCTGGGCATTCGGAATGTGGCCCATGTCGTACAGCAGCACATCCTCATCGCTCTCGATGATGCGGATGCTCGGATTGTCGAGATTGGCCGCGAGCCAGTCGGTGGAGACGAGCACTTCGGGGTGCACGTATCCCTTCCGGAGAATCGACTGGTCGGGCGCGACGTTCATCGTGGTCGCCATGATCTGCCCCCTCGGTCGGTGGTGGTGCGCACGTCGGTCGAACGCCCGGCCCGCGCGGGAAGTTCGCCGCGCGAGCGCCCGGGCCGAAAACGAAACCGGCCGCTCGACGGAGCGGCCGGACGGGAAGCACGTCGCGATCGACGATGTCGATCAGGAAGCGCGTGCGGCTCCGCCCGGCCGCCGCATGGCGGCCTCCCGATGGCGGATACAGCACATGAGCGCGTCCCGGTTCGCGAGCATTGTGTAGAGCTACGGGGCCCGGCCCGGCCTGTCAAGCCCGACTCGGGGCGCGCACCCGGGGAGCTCCCGCGTCACCGTACGGCGCTCCCGTCCGCCACGGCACCGTCCACCGCGAGCAGCACCACGTCGCCGGGCGCGGGGACGGCGCCGAGCACGAGCACCTCGCTCCGGTAGCCGGCGATCCGGCGTGGAGGGAAGTTCACCACCGCCACCACCTGTCTCCCCACGAGCACCTCCGGGGTATACCGTCTGGTGAGCTGCGCGCTCGACTGCCTCACCCCCAGCCCGGGGCCGAAGTCGATGCGCAACTTGATCGCCGGCGTTCGCGCCTCCGGAAAGGGCTCGGCCGACACCACGGTCCCGATCCGGATGTCCAGTACGTCGAAATCGTCGATCGTCGCCATGACGGATCCTCGCGTGTTCGCGTCGTCCCGGAAAACGGCCGAGCCCATCGACGCGCTCGGCCGGACGTCCGCGCTCGCGCACGGGCGCCTCCGGGTGCTCGCGCTCTACATCGCGACGGCGGTGCTCGTCGCGCTGGAGCGCGCACTCTCTCATCACATGCACTGGACGTATCCCGTGTTCCGCGAGTCGTACGGCCACGTGCTCGCGCGGCGCGACCTGTACGCGCACTATCCCGCGCAGGGATACGACCTGTTCAAGTACAGCCCCACCTTCGCCCTGCTCTTCGCGCCGTTCGCGCTGCTGCCCTTCACGCCCGGGCTCGTGGCGTGGGACGTGCTCAACGCGGCCGCGCTCTGGAGCGCGCTCCACCGCCTGCTCGAGCCGCGCGCGGCGGCGCTCGCCGCGCTGCTGCTCTATCCCGAGCTGGTGGTGACGCTGCAGGCCTCCCAGAGCAACGCGCTCGTGGCCGCGCTCATCATCCTCGCGTTCGCGGCGCTCGAGCGCGACCGGCCGCTCGGTGCGGCGGTGGCGATCGGCACCAGCGCGGCGATCAAGATCTTCCCCCTCGCCGCGCTGAGCTTCGCCCTGCCGCGCAACCGCCGAGGACAGATGGCGCTGGCGATGCTCGGCGTGGGCGTGCTGCTGGCCGCCCTGCCGCTGCTGGTGACACCGCCGTCGGCGCTCCTGGCGCAGTATCGCTCCTGGCTCGTGATCGAGCGCGCCGACGCGCTCGACCACGGCGCATCGGTGATGGGGCTCGCGTCGCGGCTCGCGCATGGGCGCTGGCCCAACTGGCCGATCCAGCTCGCCGGCACGGCGGTGCTCCTCCTCCCGCTGCTCCTCCGCCGCGACCGGTGGACGGACGCGGCGTTTCGCGTGCGGTATCTCTGCTCGCTGCTCGTGTACGTGGTGATCTTCAACCACCAGGCGGAGCGCCCGTCCTTCGTCATCGCGGCCGCGGGGATCGTGGTCTGGTGGGTGTGCTCCCCGCGCGAGGCGTGGCGCACCGCGCTGCTCGTGCTGTCGCTGCTCGGCCTCAAGGCCGCGCCGTGCGTGGTGGCGTGGGGGGTGATGCAGTGGGAGCTGCTCGGCGGCACTACGCGCGCCGCACCCCCCGCACGATCTTCGCCGTCGTGATCACCTGTCCCGTGTGGCGCTGCGTGTGCTCGGCCACGTGGACGAGCAGGCCGAGCACCGTGGACGGGAGGCCGGCGCGCCCCACCCGCCGCGCCTCGAGCAGCGACTCGCGCGGGGTGGCGCGCAGCGTGTCGAGCGCGTGATCGATCGCCCCCCGCGCGAGGCGGACCAGCTCCGGCGCTTCGGCGGGCGGCGACCCCGCCATCCCCTCCCCGGCGAGCACCGCGCGCTGCCGGTCGTCGAGCGCGCCGCCGCGCGCGTAGGTGAGCAGGCGGTCGATGCTTCCGGCGATGTGCCGCAGGTGAAAGCCCACGGAGGCGGCGCCGCCGGGAGTCGCCCACAGCTCGTCGACGTCGAGCGGGGACGCGGCTCGCTCGAGATCCTCGGCCGACTGCACGAGTGCGTGCGCGGCCGGCATGAGATACGGGTCGACGCCCGGGATCGGACCCCGTAGCCAGGCTTCCGGTGGAGTGCTCATGAGGATGATGGGGGTGAACGTCGGCTCTCGCGCACGTTAGCTTGTGGTATGGGTCAGTACAAGCATCACGTCTTCGTCTGCACATCCGGTGGCACCTGCCCGTCGCAGGGCTCCGATGCCGTGCACGCGACGCTCAAGAAAGGTGCCGCCGCGGCGGGGCTCAGAGGGGTCGTGCGCGTGAACCACGCCGGGTGCATGAACCAGTGTGGCCATGGGCCGATGGTGGTCGTCTATCCCGACGACGTGTGGTACGCGCACGTGGACGTGCACGGCGCCGAGCGCATCGTGCGCGAGCACCTGGTGGGAGGGCGGGTGGTGACGGAGTACCTCTACCACGCCCCGCCGGGAGACAACAAACTCGTGGACTGAGGCGCCGCGGCGCCCTTCCGTGCTCGCGCGCCGCATCGTAGCGTGTGTGCGGTGGCGCCCGCGTGGAGGCGAGGTGACGTGACCGTTCCCGACCAGCCGGATTCGACGACGCCGTGGACTC
>CAMLEQ010000296.1 GCA_946479015.1 uncultured Gemmatimonadota bacterium
GTGCCCGGTCCTGTGCTCGATGCCGAGGATGATGAGGAGCGTGCCGGTGATGCGTATCAGCATCCGCGCGGCGATGGTGGTTCCGGTCTTGCAGAGTACACTCGGCCGCGTCGCCACGCGGCGCAAGGGGCGCGCGCGACTCAGTAGCCCACCGCCGCGCCATCCCCGCGCGGGTCGGCGCCCCCCTCCAGCAGTCCGGTGTCGCAATGGATCCGGATCGCCTGCGCGTGTCCCATCGCCTCGGACCAGTCCTCCAGCACGCGCACCGGATGGCCGCGCCGCCGCAGCTCGCGCACTGCCGCGCGGCTCACCCGCCCTTCGAGCCAGAGCCGCTCGTCCGCCGATGTGAGCGTGCGCCCCATCACCCAGCGTGGCGCCTCGATCGCGCGCTGCACGTCGTAGCCGAAATCCACCAGACGCGTGACGAGCGCCGCGTGCGTCTGCGGCTGCCCGTTTCCGCCCATCGAGCCGAACGCCAGCCACGGCGTACCGTCACGCAGCGCGAGCGCGGGGATGATCGTGTGGAAGGGACGCTTGCCGGGATGCAGCACGTTCGCGTCCTCCTCGCGCAACGAGAACAACGCGCCGCGATTCTGCAGCAGCACGCCGGTGTCGCCGGCCATCACGCAGCTCCCGAAGTCGAGATACAGGCTCTCGATCATCGACACGACCATCCCGTCCGCATCGACCACGGCCACGTAGCAGGTGTCGCCCCCCACGCGCGCCGCGCGCGCGGGCGGTGCGTGCGCGAGCCCCGGCGCGATCGCGCTCGCCGGGAGCGCCGCCGCGGGGTCGATGCGCCGCCCGCGCTCGGCCGCGTAGCGCGGGTCGAGCAGCTCGCGCAGCGGCGCCGCCGAGAAGCGGGGATCGGCGCACCAGGCATCGCGGTCCGCGGACGCGAGCCGCGCCGCCTCGGCGAGGTGGTGGTAGTAGTCGGCCGAGTCGTCGCCCCACGCGGCCACGTCGAAGCCCTCCAGCATCCCGAGGATGAGCAGCGCCGACAGCCCCTGCGTGTTGGGCGGCATCTCCTGCACGAGCAGTCCGCGATAGGCGGAGGCGATCGGCTCCACCCATTCGGCGGCGTACGCGGCGAAGTCGCCGGCGCGGAGCGGCGAGCCGCACGCCGCCAGGGCGTCGCAGATGCGCTCCGGGAGCGCCCCCTCGTAGAAGGCGCGCGCCCCATCGCGCGCGATCAGGCGAAGGGTGGCCGCGAGCGCGGGCTGGGCGAGGCGCTCCCCCTCGCGCGGCGGACGCTTGCCGGGAAGGAAGACGCGCGCGGCATCGGGGTGCGCGTGGAGCCGTGAGGCGTGCGCCGCCATCCACCGTCCGAGCGAGCGCCCCACCGGCGCGCCCTCCTCGGCGTAGCGGATCGCATCGGCGAGCAGCTCGTCCCACGCCAGCCGCCCGAAGCGCTCATGGGCGGCGCGCCAGCCGTCCACGGCGCCGGGGACGGTGAGCGCCGAGTTCGGCCCGCGCTCGGGGATGCGCCGGCCGTCCGACAGCGAACGGTAGAGGGCGACGGAGGCGAGGCGCGCGGCGGGGCCGCTGGCGTTCAGCCCCCTCGTGCGCGGGGAGCGCGGATCATGCACGAGCCAGAACCCATCGCCGCCGATCCCGGTCATGTGCGGATACACCGTGCCCAGCACGGCCGCGGTCGCGATGGCCGCGTCCACTGCGCTCCCACCCCGCCGGAGGATGGACAGCCCGGCGGCGCTGGCGAGCGAGTGTGGGCTCGCGACCATTCCCGTGGGGGCGAAGGTGGGAGGGCGGCCGGTGGGGACCGCGGAGCGTGGGTGGCGGGGCGCGGGCACGCGACAAAGCTACCGTGCGCCCCATCGGCGCACAAAAACCTCGCCGGCGGGTGGACGGCGGCGGAGTCCGCCCGCATTATGTGGAAGCCTCCTGCCGGAGTCGTGCATGCGCCCGTCGACCTCGCACTGGCCGCACCTGCTCGCTCCTGTACCACCCGCTGTGCCGGTACTCGTGGAGGATCCGGTCCGGTGACCGACGACCGCGCCAGGCCGTCGGCATCGGCGGTGGATGCCGCTGTCGTGCTCGAGCTCTGCCCTGATGCAGTGCTCGTGCTCGATGACGCCTGGCGGTGTACCTACCTGAACCCGGTGGCGGGGCTCCTGCTCGCACGCCCGCGGAGCGAGTGCACCGGCCGCACCTTCTGGGAGCTCTACGGGGAGCAGCTCGCCGACGCCGACGCGGCGATGCTGCGCCGCACCATGGAGGACCGCGGCATGTGCACGCTCGAGCGGCCGCGGGCGGCGAGGGGGCGTTGGATCGAGCTCCGCGCGGTCGCTCTCCCCACCGGCGGCCTCGTGCTGTACGCGCGCGACGTGAGCGAGCGCCACCTGGCGGAGGAGACACTGGCCGAGAGCGAGCGGCAGCTCCGCACGATTCTCGAGTCGGAGCCCGAGTGCGTGATGCTCGTGGAGCGCGGCGCGCACATTCTCCAGATCAACCGCGCCGGGCTGGAGCTGCTCGAGGTCGACTCGGTGGACATGGTGCTCGGCGTCCCCGTGGTGTCGTTCGTGGCGCCCGAGCATCGCGCGGCGTACGTGGCCGCGCACGAGGCGGCGCTCGCGGGGGAGCGGCGGACGCTCGAGTTCGAGATCGAGGGGCGCCGCGGGACGCGCCGTTGGCTGTCCACCACCTCCACGGCGCTGCGCGACATCCGCGGCGAGGCGTTCGCGGTGCTCTCCATCACGCGCGACATCACCGCGCGCAAGCATGCGGAGCAGGCGCTGCGCGCGAGCGAGGAGCGCTACCGCCTGGTGACGCTGGCCACGCGGGACGTGGTCTACGATTGGGACCTGCGCACCAACACGCTCGAGATGAGCGACGCGGTGTACGAGCAGTTCCACTACGCGCCCGGCACCGTGCGGCGCGAGCTGTCGTGGTGGGAGGAGAACGTCCACCCCGATGACCTGAGCCGGGTGTGGCAGGGGCTCCAGCGGTTCGTCGCCGAGCGCGGCGAGGTGTGGGCGGACGAGTACCGGTTCCGCCGCGGCGACGGCACCTGGGCGGTGGTGGCCGCGAGCGGCTACCTGATGCGGGATGCGCAGGGGACGCCGGTGCGCCTGATCGGCACGGTGCGCGATCTCACCCTGCGGAAGGCGCTCGAGGAGCGGCTGCGTCAGGCGCAGAAGCTGGAGGCGGTGGGGCGGCTGGCGGGGGGGATCGCGCACGACTTCAACAACATCCTCACCGCGATCCTGAGCAGCGCCGAGCTGGCGCGCGGCACGGTACCGGAGGGGAGCCCGGCGCGCGAGGACCTGGACGACATCCGGCGCGCGATCGCGCGCGGCTCCACGCTCACGCGGCAGTTGCTCGCGTTCGGCCGGCGCCAGGTGATGCAGCCCCGCATCCTGAACCTGAACGAGGTGGTCCGTGGGGCGGAGCGACTGCTGCGCCGGCTGATCAGCGAGAGCATCAAGCTCGAGACGTCGCTGGAGCCGGAGCTGTGGCCCGTGCGGGCGGATCCGGGACAGCTCGAGCAGGCGCTGATGAACCTCGCCATGAACGCCCGCGATGCGATGCCCGCCGGCGGTGTCCTGCGCATTCGCACGGCGAACAGGGTGGTGGAGGAGGCGGACGCGCGGCGCGGCCCGGCGGTGCTCCCCGGAGCGTACGTGTGCCTCGAGGTCCGCGACTCCGGGGTGGGGATGGACGTCGCCACGCGCGAGCGGCTGTTCGAGCCGTTCTTCACCACCAAGGAGATGTGGCGCGGCGTGGGACTCGGCCTGGCGACAGTCTACGGGATCGTGGAGCAGTCCGGGGGGACGATCGACGTGGACAGCACGCCGGGGCAGGGGAGCACGTTCGACATCCTCCTCCCACGCGCCGATCTCGAGGCGCCGAACGAGGTGCCGCACCATGACGAGCCGTCGGCGGGGCACGATGGCCGGACGGTGCTGCTGGCCGAGGACGAGGATGCCGTGCGCTCCTCCGTGCGCCGCATCCTCGAGCGCAGCGGCTTCCACGTGCTGGAGGCGCGCGACGGAGTGGAGGCGCTCGAGATCTGGGAGCGGGAGCACGGGCGCATCGATCTCGTGCTGAGCGACGTCGTGATGCCGCGCCTCGGCGGGCGCGAGCTCCTCGCGCGGATCCGCGCCATGGACCCCGACGCCCGCGTGCTGCTCATGTCCGGCTACACGTCGAACACCGAGGCGGTCTCCGAGCTGCTGGCGGCCGGCGCGGCGCTCATCGAGAAGCCGTTCGCGATCGACGTGCTGCTGTCGCGCATCAACGAGATGCTCGCGAGCCACAAGTAAGGCCCTCCTCGTGCGGCGCGCCCCTGGTGCGCCGTAGGGTGCCTCCCCACGCCGGGGCGCGCCCACCCCCACAAAGATTCGTCGCTTCCGCCGACACCCCGCGGACGCGGGAGGGAGCAGCTTTCCGGTGCACGATCACGGTGCTCCGCTGCTCTCGGCCCTTCAGGAGACTGCTCATATGCGCAAGAACATCCTCGGCGCCATCGCGCTCACGCTCGGGTTCGCGGCCGGCGCGGCGGCACAGACCCGCCCCACCACGAAGATGGCGATCCAGGACAGCAGCAGGCTGTGGATCGAGGGGACGTCGTCGCTGCACGCGTGGCACTGCACCGCTTCGACGGTGAAGGGCGACATCCAGCTCGATGACGGCTACGCCACCCGGAGCCTGGCCGCCGATCCGAAGATCGTGAAGGCGGTGGCGATCAGCATCCCGGTGAAGGAGATGACGTGCGGGCACGGCGACAAGATGGACGGCAACATGTACAAGGCGCTCAAAGCGAACGACAATCCGACCATCGAGTACACGCTCACCGGTTACGAACTCACCGCGGTGGAGGGCGACGCCGAGGGCTTCGTGGTGCACGCGCGGGGCACGCTGACGATCGCGGGGCAGACGAAGGAGGTCGCGATGGTGGTGTCCGGACGCCGCGGGGCGAACGGCACCCTGACGGTGCAGGGGAGCCAGCCGGTGCTGATGACCGACTTCGGGGTGAAGCCGCCGACGGCGATGCTGGGGACGATCAAGGCCGGCAACGAGGTGACGGTGCGCTTCGACCTGCGCCTGGGGCCCGCGCCGGGGCAGACGGTGGGCAGCCGGTGATCGGCGGCTCACGCGGGGGGATGCGAGCGGGGGCGGGGCGGGCCGGCCCCCCCCCCGCCCCTACCCCGCCGGTGGGGGGGGCGCCGCGCGGCCCGCGGGAGTGGGGGGTCACCGCGGGGGGGAGA
>CAMLEQ010000297.1 GCA_946479015.1 uncultured Gemmatimonadota bacterium
ACTTCACGTCGAAGATGATCGGCTGCCCCTTCCCCGTGCGCGCCAGCACGTCGCGGGCGTAGAGAATGAGCACGTGGTCGCCCCACACGATCTCGCCATGGTCGTCGATGACGCCGATCCGGTCGGCATCGCCGTCGAAGGCGATCCCCAGGTCCGCCTTCGACTCGCGCACGGCCGCGATGAGGTCCTGCAGGTTCTCCACCACCGTGGGATCGGGGTGGTGGTTGGGGAAGGTCCCGTCGCTCTCGCAGAAGAGACCCGTCCACGTCACGCCGAGGCGCTGGAGCAGCTTGGGGGCCACGAGCGAGCCGACGCCGTTGCCGCAGTCGGCGATCACGCGGAGCGGCCGCGAGATCTTGCCCACGCGCCGCACGACGTCGTCCACGTAGGCGTCGATGATCTGCTCCTCGCGCACCTGCCCCGACCCGGAGGGGAAGCTCCCGCCCTCCGCGAGGCGGTACAGCTCCTGGATCTCCTCGCCGTGCAGCGACGTGGTGCCCACGCAGAGCTTGAATCCGTTGTACTCCGGCGGGTTGTGGGAGCCGGTGATCTGGATCCCCCCCGCCACCGGCAGGTTGTGGAGGGACCAGTAGAGGAGCGGCGTGGGCACGACGCCCACGTCCACCACGTCCAGGCCGGATTCCGTGAGCGCGCGAACGAGGGAGTCGCGAAGCGCGCCCCCGCTCGGGCGATTGTCGCGTCCCACGGCGATGGCGCCATGGATGCCTCGCTGCGCGAGGTACGCGGCGAAGGCGCGCCCCACGGCGTGGGCCACGCGCGGGGTGAGGTCCTTGCTCACGATCCCGCGGATGTCGTACTGCCGGAAGATCTGCTGACTGACGCTCATGGCTCGACGCTGCTCACTGGTCCCACGAAACGGCACGAGGCCGCACCGGCGGCCTCGCGCGAGTCAACGAATGGTCGCGCCCCCGACGCCGGGGGGCGGCGCCGGCCGCGCGGCGGTAGTGACCGCCGGCCGCACGCGCGGGGGAATCACCGGCGTGCCGTGGCTGGCGAGGCGCACGAAGCCGGTGGGGAAGATCCCGAACACCAGCAGCGCCACCGTCGCCAGGCCGATCACCAACCCGGTGCCGAGCCCCACCCGGCGCGGCGCCGGGGCATCCTCGGCGCGCGGCCGCATGAACATGACCATCACCACGGCAAGATAGTAGCCGGCCGAGACCACGCTCGCGAGCACCAGCACCACGGCGAGGTGCGTCTGCGGCGAGCTTGCCCCGAGCGCCGCCTGGATCACGTACCACTTGGCGAAGAAGCCCATCCCGCCGGCGATCGGGAAGCCGAGCAGGGCGAGCATGAACACGGCCATCGCCGCGGCGAGCCAGGGGCGCACGCGCCAGAGCCCGGCGAAGTCGCGCAGCTCCTGGCGACGCTCCCCCGGCTCCCCCACCGCCATGACCACGGCGAACGCGCCCATGGTGGCCAGCGTGTACGACACCAGGTAGAAGATGAACGCCGAGGTGCCGAGCGCGTTGTTCACCACCACGGCCACCAGGATGTATCCCGCGTGCGCGATGCTCGAGTAGGCGAGCATGCGCTTGACGTTCTTCTGCGCGAGGGCGACCACGTTGCCCACGACCATCGTCAGCACGGCCAGCCACCAGAGCGCGCCGTGCCACGCCGGCGCGGCGCCGGCGAACGCCTCCTCCCACACGCGCAGGAACGCCGCGAACGCCGCCGCCTTCACCGCCACCGCCATGTACGCGGTCACGGGCGTCGGCGCCCCTTCGTACACGTCGGGAGTCCACATGTGGAAGGGGACCGCGGCCACCTTGAAGCCGAAGCCCACCACCAGGAGCGCGATCCCGACGAGCAGCATCGGGTTGCTCTCGAACGTGGCACCGGAGACCCGGCTCCCGATCACGCCGATGTTCGTGGACCCGGCGCCGCCGTAGACGAGCGCGATCCCGTACACCAGGAACGCCGTGGAGAAGGCGCCGAGCAGGAAGTACTTGAGCGCCGCCTCCGCCGCGCGGGCGTTGCGCCGGTCGAGCCCCGCCAGCACGTACACGGCGATGGACATGAGCTCGATGCCGAGGAACACCATCACCAGGTCGCGCGCGCCGGCCAGGAGCATCATCCCCGACGACGCGAGCAACACGAGCACGTACGCCTCGGGGATGATCAGCTGCTCGGTGCGCGAGTAGTCGATCGCCATCACGATGGCGATGATCGTCGCCAGGAGGACGATCAGATCGGTGGCCCATCGGAAGTTGTCCACCGCGATGATCCCCGGAGTGGCGGTCGCGCCGTGGCGGTACGTGGCCATCCACACCACCGTGGCGCCGACGATCACGCAGAGTCCGATCGAGAGGAGCCCGACGAGGCGCGCGTGCGCCTCGGTCTCCTTCCCCCAGACGGCGATGAGGAGGAGCACCATGGCCCCGCCCATCAGGATGAGATCGGGGGTGAGCGCTCCCGTGAGCTGCGCCGGAATGGAGAGATCGAAGTGCATCTACCGGACCTCCATCCCGAGCCGCGGCGCGCGCGGTGCCGCGCCGTCGCGCACCGTGGTGACGAAGTTGCGGGCCGACGGCTCCATGCGCTCGAGGATCGGCGCCGGGTAGATCCCGATCCAGAGGATCATCGCCACCAGCACGGCCATGAGGGCGAGCTCGCGACGGTTGAGGTCGGGAATGTGCTCATTCTCGGGCTTGTCCAGCCGGTTGAAGAGGATGCGCTGGATCGCCCACAGCAGGTACGCCGCGGCGAAGATCACGCCGGTGGCGGCGAAGAAGGCGAACCAGGGCTGCGTCTTGAAGGAACCGATCAGCACGAGGAACTCGCCGATGAACCCGTTGGTCCCGGGGAGCCCGATGCTGCTCAGCGACACGAGCGTGAGGAGCACGGCGAACATCGGCACCACCCGCGCGATGCCGCCGTACGCGTCGAGCATGCGCGTGTGCCGCCGCTCGTAGATCATCCCGATGAGGAGGAAGAGCGCTCCCGTCGAGATCCCGTGGTTGATCATCACCATCAGCGCGCCCTGCACGCTCTGGAGCGTGAGGGCGAAGATGCCGAGCATCACGAAGCCGAGGTGGCTCACCGAGGAGTAGGCCACCAGCTTCTTGAAGTCGGGCTGCACCATCGCCACCAGCGCGCCGTAGATGATCCCGATCACCGCCAGCGCGAGGATGGTGGTCCGCACCCAGGGGGTGGTCGCCGCGCCGGGGAAGAGCGGCATCGCGAAGCGGAGGAAGCCGTACGTCCCCATCTTGAGCATGATCCCGGCGAGGATCACGGAGCCCGCCGTCGGCGCTTCCACGTGCGCGTCGGGGAGCCAGGTGTGGAAGGGGAACATCGGCACCTTCACCGCGAACGCGAGGAAGAACGCGCCGAACAGCCAGAGCGCGTAGCGCGACACGGAGGCCGCGTGCGCCAGCATGTAGTCGTACGAGAAGCTCCCCTGCGGCGCGGCCGGACTCTTCGTGACCTGCCACAGGTACAGGATCGCCACCAGCATGAGGAGCGACCCCAGCATGGTGTAGATGAAGAACTTGATGCTCGCGTAGACGCGCCGCTCGCCCCCCCAGACGCCGATGATGAAGTACATCGGCACGAGCATGATCTCCCACATCACGTAGAAGAGGAGCATGTCGAGCGCCATGAAGACGCCGAGCATCCCCGTGGTGAGGATCAGCATGAGGGCGTAGTACGTCCGCACCTTCTCGCGGATGCTCGTCCAGCTCCCCAGCACCGCGAGCGGCATGAGGAGCGTGGTGAGCAGGATCATGAACAGCGAGATGCCGTCGATCCCGACGTCGAACTTCGCCCCCCAGTCGGGGATCCAGCTCGCGGTGACGCGCGCCTGCCACCCCGCCGTCGCCGGATCGAACGACCACCAGAGGCCGATCGAGATCACGAACTCGAGCAGGAAGGTGAGCAGCGCGATCCAGCGCGCGGCGGGCGCCGACTCGAGCGAGCCGTCGTCGGAGGAGAGCGCCCCCGTGACGAGGAGCAGCGCCGCCCCCACGACCGGGATGATCAGCAGCGCCGGGAGCACCCAGGCGTCGTAGTGAATCTGCGTGAGAAAGTCGCGCATGGATCAGCGGAAGGTGATGGCGCCCAGCACGACGAGCACGCCGATGACGATCGCCCAAGCGTAGGTGCCCACCTGGCCGGACTGCAGCCACGACCCGGCGGCGGCGAACCCACGCGCCACCCACGCGCTCCCGTTCACGAACAGCCCGTCGATGAGGCCGGCGTCGATCCCCTTCCAGAGCAGGTTCCGGGAGATGTCCACCGTCGGCTGGACCACCACGTCGTCGTACGCCTCGTCCACGTAGTACTTGTGCTCGAGCACGCGGCCGAACCCTTCGGTGGCGCGCGCCTCGCGCTTCGGCACCAGGCGCTCGGGCTTGAGCCGCATCACGGCGAAGGCGATGCCGGCGACCGCGATCAGCACCGCGAGCCCCACGAGCGAGTACTCGGTGCCGGCGGCGACTTCCGGCGCCACCCCGTGCGTGATGCGCAGCGATGCCTGGCCGATCACCGGCTCGAGCCAGCGATCGAGCCCACCCGTCCACCCCGCCGGCAGGTGCAGGAACGCCGGCAGGTTCAGCACGCCGCCGAGGGCGCTCAGCACGCCGAGCACCACGAGCGGTCCGGTCATCGTCCACGGCGCCTCGTGCAGGTGGTCGCGCTCGCGCTCCCCCGTGCGGTTGGGGCCGTGGAAGGTGTAGAGCATCATCCGCGTCATGTAGATCGCG
Organism: uncultured Gemmatimonadota bacterium; assembly: GCA_946479015.1. The sequence goes on from CAMLEQ010000297.1 coordinate 4,728, forward strand.
GTGAGCAGCGCGCCGGCGAGTCCGAGCACCCACACCGCGTAGAGCACCGCGCGGCCGGGGATGCCGAGCCAGGTGGCGTCGGCGAGCGTGCTCGCCCCGGCGCGCGCGAACACGGCGCCGAGGATCTCATCCTTGGAGAAGAAGCCGGCGAAGAACGGGATCCCGGCGATCGCCAGCGTGGCGATCCACATGAGGATGAAGGTGACGGGCATGAACGTCCGGAGCCCGCCCATGTTGCGCATGTCCTGCGCATCCTCGTGGCTGTGCGTGTGGTGATACGCCGCGTGCATGGCGTAGATCACCGACCCGGAGCCGAGGAAGAGGAGCGCCTTGAAGAACGCGTGCGTCACGAGGTGGAACATCCCCGCCACGTACGCCCCCACCCCCACGCCCATGAACATGTAGCCGAGCTGGGAGACGGTGGAGTACGCGAGCACCTTCTTGATGTCCCACTGCTTGAGCCCGATCGTCGCCGCGAAGAACGC
>CAMLEQ010000298.1 GCA_946479015.1 uncultured Gemmatimonadota bacterium
CTACGCGCGGACGCCGCCGTCGCCACACCCCCGCGCCCCGCCCCGACGCTCCGCAACGGCCGCTCGGGCCGGCCACGACGCACGCCCACCGCGCCGCGCGCCGCACGCGCATCCGAGCGGGCGCCGCGCTCGGCGCGCGGTGCACGGCGCGGGGCCCTCGCCGTACGACGCACGGCGCGCGATGCCCGGTGCGCGGCACGTGGAGCATGGCGCGCGGCGCGCAGCCCTCGGCGCGGGGCGCAGGCCGCGCGGCGCTCGGCGCGGCGCTCGGCGCGGCGCTCGCCGCCGCAGCTCCCGGCCCCTGGCGCAGGGCGGGGGACAGGCGGCGGGGGCCGTTCGCGCAGGCGGCGCGTCGCGCGTAGCAAGAGACCCCGCGCGCGCCGACGGTAGATGCTGACACGGGCGCCCCGAACGCTCTGGCGCGCGCGGGGGCTCGCAGCGTGTAAGCGAGTCGCGCCGCCGGAGCGAATGGCCCCCGGCGCCAGGCCGAGGAGCTCGCGCGGAACCAGCCCGGCCGAGGAGCTCGCGCGGAACCAGCCCGGCCGAGGAGCTCACCCGGAGTCCGACAGGCCGAGGCGCTCGACGTGCTCGACGCGCGATGGCCGTGCAGCGACTAAGCGCTCGGGTCCGGTCCGCCCGTCTGCTCGGCGGCGACGCGCTCGAGGAGCTGCGGCAGTTGCGCCGAGAGTGCCGAGCGGGCGAGCACCACCGACGCGCCGGCGTCGCGCCCCGCGCGGATCGCCTCCATGTTCGTGTGTCCCGAGAAGCCGATGATCCGGGTCGCGGCGCGCGCCTCGCTGCCGCCCCGGGCCGCGCTCCGCTCGAGGATGCGATGGATCGCGGCGGCGGGGTCCAGCGCGTCGGTCTCCAGGTCCACGAACGCGACGCACGGATCCACCGTCGCGAGATGACGGTCCAGCTGCTCCAGCGAGCGCGCGGCGCGGAGCTCGAGGCCCAGACGGCGCGCCACCTCGTCGATCTTCGAGCGGAAGAGCAGGTCGCTCATCACCACCAGCACGGGGCGGTGGAGCGGCGGCGGCGCGCTCACGACTTTTTCGGCGGCCGCGCCGGCCGCACCTCGATCCGCGACACGAGCGCGTTCCCGCGCTGGTGCAGCAGGTACCACACCGCGTCCGCGATCTCCTCCGAGGAGATCATCCACGACGTGTCGCCCTTCCGCGGGGAGAAGTCGGTGGCCACCGAGCCGGGCATCACCATCGACACCTGCACGCCGGCGTCGCGCACCTCGAGCATCAGCGACTCGCTGAAGCCCACCACCGCGTGCTTCGTCGCCGTGTACCCCGTGCCGCCCACCATCGGGTTGCGCCCGGCGAGCGATCCGATGTTCACGATGTGCCCCGCGCCGCGCCGCAGCATCCCCGGGAGCAGGGTGCGCGTGACGTAGAAGAGCGCGTCCAGGTTCACGCCCATCATCCGCCGCCACTCCTCGATGGACATCTCCACGAGCGGCTTCATGACGCCGATCCCGGCGTTGTTCACGAGCACCGCCGCTTCCACACCGGCGAGCGCGCGCTCCACCGCCGCCGCATCGGAGACGTCGCAGCACACCGGGCGGCAGCGCCCGCCCCCGCCCTCGATCTCCGCCCTGAGCGACTCCAGCTCCGGCGCCGAGCGCGCGACCGCCACCACCTCCCACCGCTCCGCGAGGCGCTTCGCCACCGCGCGCCCGATCCCGCGCGAGGCCCCCGTGACCACCGCCACCCCGGGCGCGCTCACCGCGCCACCCGCGCGATCGCGCCGAAGATCAGCCGCGTGCCGAAGTGCAGCGCCGCGAGTGGTATCCGTTCGTCGTTGCCGTGCATGCGATCCTCGTCCTCCTGGGTCATCGGGAACGGGAGGATGCCGTACGCCTGCACCCCCCGGGCGCGCAGCCGCGCGCTGTCCGTCGCTCCCGTGCTGAGATACGGCACCACCGCGAGCGCCGGGTCGAGCGTCCGCGCCGCGGCGGCGATGCTGGCGAACATCGGCGAGTCCACCGGCGACGCCGGCACATCGCCCTCGCCGCTCGGCACCGGCTCCACGTGCACCATCGGGTCGGCGATCTCCCGCGCGAGCCGCGCCGCCACCCGCTCGATGCGCTCGCCGGGGAGCAGCCGCACGTCGAGCGTCGCCGCGGCCTCGGTGGGGATCACGTTGCCGCGGATCCCCCCCTGCACCATGGTCGGGGAGATGCCGTTGCGCAGCAGCGCGTCGAGCGCCGGTACGCGCGACAGCGTGCGCGCCCCGCGCGCCACGCGCCGGGGGTCGCTCGAGACGATGTCGCGCATGGCGCGCGCCTCGGTGGCATCGGGCCACACGCGCGACAGCCCGCCGAAGAAGCCGCGCGTCACCGCCCCGAGGCGCAACGGCTCGCGGTGCTGCGCCGCGATCGCCAGCGCGCGGCCGAGCCGTCCCACCGCGTTCCCCGGCAGCGGGATCGACGCGTGCCCCCCCGGACCGCGCGCCACCAGCCGCACCCGGTGCGGCACCTTCTCCGCGCACTGCACCGCGAGGTAGAGCGGCCGCCCGCCCACGATGCGCGTGCGCCCCCCTTCGTTCAGGGCGAGCTCGGCGCGGATCAGTTCCGGGTGCTTCGCGGCGAGCCAGTCGATCCCCCACTCCCCGCCGGCCTCCTCGTCCGACGTCGCCACGAACACCACGTCGCGCGCGAGCGGCACGCCGGCCCCCACCACGTGGCGCTGGAGCAGGAGCATCGTCTCCAGGTTCGCGGCGAGCATCCCCTTGTCGTCGATCGCGCCGCGGCCGTACAGGTACCCGCCCCGGATCTCTCCCCCGAACGGGTCCACCGACCAGAAGGCGCGCTCCACGCCAACCACGTCCATGTGCGCCAGCAGCAGCACCGGCCCGCGCGCGCCGCTCCCGCGCAGCCGCGCCACCACCGCGGCGCGACCGGGCGCGGGCTCGAGCAGCACCGTCTCGATCCCCTCGCGAGACAGCACCTCTTCCAGGTAGCGCGCGACGACGATCTCGTTCCCCGGCGGATTCACCGTGTCCGTGCGGATGAGCCGCTGGAGGTGCGCCACCGTCTCCTCCCGCGCCCGCTCCCAGGCGAAGGAGATGGGGATCGTGTCCGGCGAGGGAATCGGCACCGTCATCGGCTGGATCGGGCGAACGAGAATCGTGCCGCGCGGAGGGCGCGGCGTGGGAAACGGCCGGTGGCGCGGCTCGCGCTCACCCCGCGACGAGCAGCGCCTCCGTCGCGCGCACCAGCGGCTCGAAGCTCAGCCCCTTCCCCGCCACGCGCGCCGCCAGCTCGTCCGCGAGCTCGCGCTGCCCCTCCGCGAACAGGTGCTCCACGATCCACGGCCCCGCGCGCGGGTTGCGCCACCAGTCCGCGTCGAACCGCTCCACCAGCGTCTCGCCGAGCAGCGCCTGCAACTGCCACGCGCGCAGGTAGCGCGCGGCGTAGAAGCGCGGGTCCACGTCCACGAACGCATCGGCCGGGTCGTAGCGGAAGCTCGTCGCGTCGCCGAGCGTCTGCACGTACAGGTCGGGGAGCGCGTCCCACGACACGTCGCCGCCGTAGAGCGCCGCCTCGTAGATCAGCTTCGCGCAGTACCGCCGCAGGAACTGCAGCTCCTCCAGCCCCACCGCGCGCAGGAACGCCGGCACCCGCGCGCGCCCCAGCTCGGTGTAGCGCGCCAGCCACCCCGCGTCGTGCATGAGGTGGTCGAACAGCATCGCGTACCCCTCGGTGACCGAGTTGTCGCCCAGCCACCGGTACTCGAACGGATAATCCGGCCGCGTGTAGCCGAAGTGCAGCGCGTGCCCCAGCTCGTGCAGGAAGGTGCGCCAGTCGGACTGCCCGCCGTGCGGGCGCAGCACGAGGTACACCTCCGCCGGCACGCGCACGGGAGCGCAGAAGGCGCGCGCGCGCTTCCCCTCGCGATCGCCGGTGTCGTAGAGAACGTGTCCCCCCGCCGTGGGCTCCAGCCCCATCTCCGCCATCTGCCGCCGCACCGCCGGCTCCATGGCCGCCCCGGGGAAGTACGGATCGAACTCCGGCGCGCGCAGCAGCGCGAGCGCGTCGGCGCGCGTCGCCTCGCGCGGATCGATCCCCAGCTTCTCGCGCACCGCCCCGCGCACGGTGTCGTCCCACATCGCGCGCGTGTCGCGCAGGAACGCCTCGCATTGCGCCACCAGCGCCGGCAGCTCCACGCCGCTCAGCGTCGCGAACGTGGACACGTACGTGGGGGCGATCTCCAGCGCGTCGGTGAGGTCGCGCTCGCGCTGGAAGCGCTCGCGCCGGAGCGGCGCCAGCTCGGCCTGCACCACCGTCGCCCGCGCGCGCTCCAGCACCAGCCGCTCCGCGCGGTCGCGCGAGTTCGCGATCTCGATCGCCACCCGCTGGAACGGGATGCGGCGCCCGTCGGGGAGCGACACCGTCGCGCTCGCCTCCCACGCGATCTCGCGCTCGTCGAGCGGCGCGAGCGCGCGCGACACGAGCGAGTCCGCCTGCCACTCGAGCAGCAGCCGCGCCGAGCGCGATCCGTCCGTGCCCGGCGGCGCATCGCGGAACGTCTCGCGCACCATCGCCAGTGCGTCGTCGCTCACCACGGCGGCGTGCCTGGCGTAGATCGGCTGCAGGTCCGCCTCCGCCTTGAGCCCCGCGTGCGCCTGGTAGTACTCGCGCGAGAGCTCCTCCATCAGCGCCTCGCCCTCGCGGCGGATGGCGTCGAGCGACGGCGCGCTCATCCCGCGATGCGCTCGAGGATGAAGTCGCGCACCTTCCCCGCGTCCACGCGCTCCTGTTGCAGCGTGTCGCGGTCGCGGATGGTCACGGTGCCATCGCTCGTGGACTGCCCGTCCACAGTGATGCAGTACGGGGTGCCGATCTCGTCCTGCCGGCGGTAGCGCCGCCCGATCGCCCCAGACTCGTCGTAGAACACGGGGAAGAACGGCCGCAGGTCGGCGGCCAGGCGCGTCGCCATCTCCGGCATCCCGTCCTTCTTCACCAGCGGGAAGATCCCCGCCTTCACCGGCGCGAGCGCCGGGTGGAAGCCGAGCACCGTGCGCCCTTCCGACTCCCCCGGCACCGCCTCCTCGCGGTACCCGTTCACCAGCACCGCCAGCGTGGTGCGGTCCGCCCCCACCGACGTCTCGATCACGTACGGCACGTAGCGCCGGTTGTTCGGCTGGTCGAAGTACTCGAGCTTCTTCCCCGAGAACTCCTGGTG
>CAMLEQ010000299.1 GCA_946479015.1 uncultured Gemmatimonadota bacterium
GCGACGCGCACGGTGAACGACGCCACCGTCTCGGCGATCGCCGGGACGGTGGCGTTCGTCGGGGTGACGTCGAGCGGCCTGGCCGGCGTGGCCGGCTGCCTCGCGGATGCTGGCCGGTTGCCGTTGCTCACGCACGCGTCGATCTCGCGGAAGATCCCCGGGGTGGCTCCGAGCTCGCGCAGGTCGCTCCGGTCACGCTCCGAGGGGACGAACGCGAGGCAGCTCCGCCGCACGATCGCCGCGATCTCGCTCTTGGAGTACGTGGTCCCGGTGAGAAAGCGCACCAGGTCGCTCTTCCTCAGCGCGCTGTTGCCATCCTGCGCGAGAGCCGCCGCGGGGATGGGAAGCGTGAGGAGCACTGCCAGGAGGCGGCGCATCACTCCTCGTCGTTCAGGATCGACCCCTCCAACCCTTCGTCCACGGGGCGCGTGCTCGGGCCGGCCTTGCGGCGCTCGGTGGGCGTGGGGGAGCCGATGCGCGTTCCCTGGTCGTCGCCGAACCCGCCGCGGCGCGCGCTCCCACCACGCGTGGAGGACGCACCGCGCGTGGTGGACGTGCCGCGCGTCGTGGACGTACCGCGCGTGCCGGATGTACCGCGCGTGCCGGACTTGCCGCCCGATGCGGACCGGCCGGGCGACGCGGACTTGCCACCCGAGGCGGACTTACCGCGCGCACCGGATGAGCGGGACGTGGCACGACGCTCGTCTCCGGCAGAGGAGCCGGAGCCCTTCTTCTTCTGTGCGGACATGAGACACCCCTGCACTTGTCGCAGGCGACGTGCGCAAGGGGGGTGCCACGCGGAGGGAGGAAGTGGCGGACTCGTGCACTCGCGGCCGGTCAGAGTGCCGCGTCCACCTCCTCCACCGTCGCGCGCGCCGACCGGCCGACGCCGATCAGCGTGGCGGAGGCGAACCCCGTCCATTCGCCGTACCCCACCAGCCAGAGTCGCGGCTCGCTCACGGCACGCGTTTCCACTACGGCGATCCGTCCGGAAGCATCGCGCAGCCCGAGCGGGTCGAGGTGGGCGAGCGCGGGGCGGAAGCCGGTGCACCACACGATGACATCGACGTGCTCCTCCCGTCCGTCGGGCCACACCACGCCGTCGTGCGTCATGCGGGCGAACATCGGCACCGCTTCGAGGGCGCCGCGCTCGCGCGCCTCGCGCACGGGGGGAACCATGACGATGTCGCCGAGGCCACCCGCCGGCGGCGGGGCGGGGCGTCCCTCGCGCATCGCCTGGTAGCGCGCCGTCGCCCGCTCGAAGAGCGTACGTCCGTCCACGTCGTCGGGGAGAAAGCGCGGCGGCTCGCGCGTGGCCCAGGTGACGCGCGACGTGCGCGAGAGCTCGGCCACGATCTGGGCGGCGGAGTTCCCCGCCCCCACCACGACCACGCGCCGCCCGACGAACGGCGCGGGCACGCGGTAGTCGGCCGAATGCAGCTGGAGGCCGGCGAAGTCGCCACGCCCGGGGAGGTCGGGCACCAGCGGATCGTTCCACGTTCCCGTGGCGCTGATCACGGCGCGGGCGCGCCAGAGGGCGTGGTCGGCTCGGACCGCGAGTCGCTCGCCGTCGCGCTCCACGGCGTGCACGTGGACGGGGCGCTGGACGGGGAGCGCGTAGCGCCGCTCGTAATCCGTCAGATAGGCGACCACCTCGTCGCGCGACGGGTACTCGTCGCGGCCGTCGGCGCGGAAGAGAAAGCCGGGAAGGGTGCTCCAGCGTGCCGGAGAGAAGAGGTGGAGCGAGTCCCACGTGTGCCGCCAGGCGCCGCCGGGCGCATCACCCTCGTCGAGGATCACCCACGACCGGCTGGTGCGGCGGAGGTAGTAGCCGGCAGCGAGCCCGGCCTGCCCCCCGCCGATCACCACGACGTCGATCAGCTCGCCGCCGCGCGCGCCACGATGCTGCACATGCCGCTCTCCTCGCTCTGGTGCTCGATGCCGAACCCCGCATCCGCGAGCGCACCCGCGGTCCACGCGGGAGCGAGCCGCAGCTTGCGGTAGGCGCTCTTGCGGAGCTCCCACCCGCGCTCCGTGCGCTCGTGCAGCAGGTCGTGCACGATCACGTGATCGGGCTCGTACTCGAGCACGCAGGTCATGATCGCGTCGTCGGTGGCCCGCACGGGGATGAAGCGATCGAGCCCCGCGAGCGGCCGCGTGTAGTCGCGGAAGGTGAGCACGAACAGCCCGCGCGGCGCGAGCGATGCGCGTACGCTCCTGAAAAGTCGCCGCACCTCGCCGCGAGCGGCGAGGTGCGTGAGCGTGTCCCCCATGCAGACGGCCACATCGTAGCCGCCGGCTTCGCGCGCCGCCGCCACCGCCGGCACATCGAGCACATCCAGCATGTCCGCGTGCACCACCTCGATGGGCAGCGCTCCGCGCCGCGCCTCGAGCTCCGCGAGCAGGCGGCGGCTCGTGTCCACGGCGGTCACGCGATATCCCATCTCCGCGAGCGCGAGCGACTGGAACCCCGAGCCGGCACCGAGGTCGAGCGCGCGGCGGCCGGGGGCAGGACCAGGGGCGGGGACGCCAAACCGCTGGAGGAGACTCCGCTGCGCGGCGACCCGCGCCTCGAAGTCGCCGAACATCCAACTGTACCGCTCGGCGAGGAGCGCCTCGTAATGCTCGGCGACGCCGGACATGCTAGGCGCGGGCGCCGCCCGGCGCGAGCAGGATCTGGTAGTGCTGCGAGCGATCGTCGAAGCGCGCGAGGAGCGCGCGCGCCGCATCGGGGACCACGCCGTGCTCCCAGTCCTCGCCGGCGAATGCCTTCACCCCGTCGAGGGAGTCGAAGTACATGGTGGTGATGAACTCCACCTCGCTCCCGAGATCGCGCCGGAAGAGGTGCGCGCCGTGGTAGCCGGCGATGCCGCGCCGCTCGATCCCCGGCAGGATGGTCCCGAGCAACAGCCGCTCGTACGCGTCCGCGTTCTCGCGGCTCGTCCATCCATGCCAGACCCGACTGATCATGCGTCGCTCCCCTCGTGTCATGGGATCTTCCGATCGTCCCCCGGCGACGAGCCGCGGGACGCGATGCGGCGCGAATAGTATCCGGCGCGGCGCGATGCCGCGAGGCGGGCGGGCGCGGGATGCGGGACTCGGGAATCGCGGGACGCGGGACGCGGGACGCGGGACGCGGGACGCGGGGCGCGGGGCGCGGCAGCGCGGGGGGCGGCGCAGCTGCGCCGCCCCCCGCGCACCATGGTGCGGGGCGAGCGCCGCAGGCGCCGCCGCGCGGTCCACCCCCGAGCCCCGAGTCCCGAGTCCCGAGTCCCGGCGCGCCCCGCGCCCCGCGCCCCGCACCCCGCGCCCCGCATGTGCAACTTCCCCGCCCTCCGACGTCTCCTTCCTGAACTCCACCGGAGGCAGGGATGGGACGGCTTCGGCTCATCGTACTCGGCGCGCTCGCGATCCCCGCGGCGGCGCCGGCGCAGGGGTGGGTGGTGCCGCGCCCGTGCGACCGGTGCCCGCCGTGCACCGTAGGGCGGCCGTGCCCGCCCACGCCCTGGGCGCCCACCGTCGCGCGCACGTCGAGCGCGGTGCGCGTGGAGCTCGAGCGCGGGGTGCTGCGCTACGAGGTCGATGAATCGTACGTGAACCGCGGCGGCGGGCTCGGGGAGGCGGACTACTACTTTCCGCTGCCGCGCGGGGCGGCGTTCCAGGAGCTGAAGCTCTCGGTGAACGGCGAGCTGGTGGCGGGCGAGGTGCTCGGCGCGGACGAGGCGCGCCGGATCTACGAGGAGATCGTGCGGCGGCGGCGCGATCCCGCACTCGTCGAGTGGATGGGCTCGGGGCTGCTGCACACGCGCATCTTCCCCATCGCGCCGGGGGAGGTGAAGCGCGTGGTGGTGCGCTTTCAATCGGTGGCCGAGCGCGAGGGAGATGCGCTGCGCGTCGACTACCGCCGGGGGAGCGCGAGCGCCGGAGATGCGGGGCCGCGCGGCAGCATCGAGGCGCGCGACGCGGAGACGTCGTTCACGCTCGCGTATCGCGCCGATGCGGGCTACGGCGAGCCGTACTCCCCCACGCACGAGCTGCGCGTGCGCGACGCGAACGGGCGGCGCACGGTGGAGGCGGTGGGGGGCTCGGGAGACGTGACCATCCTGCTCCCGGTGCGCGGATCGCGGGAGCCGGCGATCACCGTCCTTCCGTACGCGGCGGGTGGTGACGATGGCTTCGCGCTCATCACGATCTCTCCCCCCACCGTGCTCCCCCGCTCGCTCCCGCGCGACGTCACCTTCGCGCTCGACGTGTCCGGCTCGATGAGCGGGCGCAAGATGGAGCAGGCGCGCGCCGCGGGGGAGCGCTTGCTCGAGACGCTCGGACCGGAGGACCGCTTCCGCCTCATCGACTTCTCGAGCGACGTGCGCACCTTCAGCGACCACTTCCTGTTCGCGACGCCGGAGAACCTGCGCGCGGCGCGCGGCTACCTCGACTCGCTGGAGGCCGGCGGCTCGACGAACATCGCCGGCGCGCTGCGCGAGGCACTCGCGCCACCGGAGGCGAGCGAGGCGCGCAACGGGCGCGTGGGGTTCGTGCTGTTCATCACCGACGGCGCGCCCACGGTGGGGGAGCGCGACCCCGACGCGATCGCGAAGATGGCGGCGGAGCTGCGCGGCGAGCGGCGCGTGTTCACCTTCGGCCTCGGCACCGACGTGAACGCGACGCTGGTGGAGCGGCTCGCGCTCGACGGGCGGGGAACGGCGAGCTTCGTTCGGCCGGAGGAGGACGTGGCGCGCGCGGTGGGAGTGGTGGCCGCGCGGCTGCGCGATCCGGTGCTCGCCGACGTGCGCGTGCGCGCCGATGGCGTGCGGCTCGACCGCATGCTCCCCGCGGAGCCCGCGGACCTGTTCGCGGGGGAGGACCTGGTGGTGCTGGCGCGCTACGCGGGAAGTGGACACGCGCGCGTGCGCGTGGAGGGGCGCACGAGCGCGGGACCCGTGACGTGGACCGAGGACGTGGACTTCCCCGCGCGCGACCGCGAGAACGCGTTCGTGCCGCGGCTGTGGGCGACGCAGCGCATCGGCTGGTTGAGCGCGGAGAAGCGGAAGCACGGCGGCTCGCCGGAGATCGACGCGGAGATCCGCGAGCTCGGGGAGCGCTATGGCATCCCGACGGAGTTCTCGTCATATCTGGTGCGCGAGCCGGACGTGGTGGCGAACGCGCCGGCGGGAGCGC
>CAMLEQ010000300.1 GCA_946479015.1 uncultured Gemmatimonadota bacterium
CGGCGAGGGCGCGGAGCTTGTCCGCGGCCTGCGCGAAGCGGACCTGGGCGCCCTCGTACTGGCCGTCGTTCATCCGCTGGCGGCCGACGGAGATGTCCTCGCGGACGGGGGCGAGGAGGTCGGACGGTGCGGTGGCGACTCGCTTCTCGGGGGCGGGGGCGTGGGCCGTCGATGAGTCGCCGGGGGGCACGGCCCCAACTCCCGCTGCCGCGGTGCCTCCAGTCCGCGTGGAATCGGCGGCGCTGCCCGCCGAGCTCGGGGCGGCGGCGCCGGGGGTGGCGGCCGGCGCGGTCTGCGCGGTCTGCGCTCCTGGAGAGGCGGCGGCGCCGTTCCCGGCGCCGGTCGATGCGGCGGCCGGCGAGTGCGATGCGGCACCCTGCGTGGAGCGCCAGTAGAAGAAGCCCCCCGCGCCGGCGGCGATCACCACCAGCGCGACGAAGGCGACGAGCACGCCGCGCCCGGTGGCGGGCTCCGGGCGGCGCGCCACCTCGCCGGTGATGAGCGGCGCGCGGCGGCGGGAGTCGTCCGGCGACACCGCGCGCGTCCCCTCCACGGGGGTGGCGGCGAGCGCCGGGTCGCTGCTCGTCGCGGCGGGCTTCGCGGCGGCGATGGCGAGCGTCCCCTGCGCCGAGAGCGCGGAGCCGGGCATCGCCGCCACCGCGCGCACCAGGTCGCGCCCGAACTGCGTCACGTGCTGGTAGCGTTCCTCCGGGCGGCTCGCGAGCGCGCGGTCCATCACCGTCTGGAGCTCCGGCGGCCAGGGCACATCCTCGCGGATCTCCGCCAGCGTGCGCGGGCGCTCGGTGAGGCGCGCGATCAGCGCCTCGCGCGACGTGACGCTCGGGAAGGGGAGCTGCCCCGTGAGCATGTTGAACGCCACGAGGCCCAACGAGTAGATGTCCGTGCGCGAGTCCAGCCGGTCGCCGCCGAGCTGCTCGGGGGACATGTACTCCGGCGTGCCGATCGCGAGCCCGGTGCGGGTGACATTCTGGTCGTCGGCCTGCATCGCCTTCGCGATGCCGAAGTCCACCACCTTGGCCACGTCCTCGCCGTTCTTCCCGCGCCCGATCATGATGTTGTCGGGCTTCAGGTCGCGATGGATGATCCCCATGTCGTGCGCGGCCTCGAGCGCGCCCGCCACCTGGCGAGTGATCTCCGCCGCGCGCGCCGCGGGGAGCGCCCCCTCGCGCTCGATGATCCGCGTGAGCGGCTCGCCGTCGATGAACTCCATGGCGAGGTAGACCAGCCCATCGGCCGTCTCGCCGAAGTCGTAGATGGCGCAGACGTTGGGGTGCTGGATCTGGCTCGCGTTCGACGCCTCGCGGTTGAAGCGCGCGATGGCGTCGGGGTCGTTCACCATCCCCTGGTGCAGCACCTTCACGGCGCTGCGCCGCTTCATCCGCACGTGCTCGGCGAGGTAGACCTGCCCCATCCCCCCCTCACCGATGCGGCGCATGATGTGGTAGCGGTCCGCGAGCACGGAGCCCACGAGATCGCTCCCGGCGGGCGCGCGCAGCGTGGAGCCGTCACGCGGGCAGAAGCGCTGCTCGAAGTCGTAGCTCGTGCCGCACTGCGGGCACGTCTTGGTGGGGGAGGACACGAAAGAAGGTCTCGCGGTGACGGCGTGGACGCCGAAGAAGGACGAGAATTCGGGGATCGGGGCAACAGGCGCGCGGCCCGCGCCTACGAGTCGGACATCGGCTGCACCCGCGTCACCACGCCGCGCGCGGCGACGGCGGCCACGTAGTCATCGCGCGGGACGAGCGCGCGCAGCGACCAGAGCGACGGCTCGCGCTCCCCCACGGGGAGGCGCACGAGCGCATCGCCATCCAGCGGCACGGCGAAGCTCTCCAGCGGGAGCGCGATGCCGAGCCCCGTCGCCTTGACCAGCGCCTGCTTGCGCGTCCAGCAGCGGAGAAAGGCGTCGAGGCGCCGCTCCGGGGGGAGGGCGATCAGCGCCGCGTGCTCCTGGCGGGCGAAGAGCGCGTTCGCCAGCTCGGCGCAGTCTGGGACCTCGCGCAGCCGCTCGATGTCCGCGCCCACATCCATCGTGCCGACGGCGATGAGCGCCAGCTCGCTGGACTGCGTGATGCTGAACGACGGACCGCGCGGCTCGAGGCACGGCTTCCCCCACTCGCCGCGCACGAAGCGGAGCGCGGCGGGGGGCTGGTCGGTGTAGCGCGCCAGCACGCCGCGCAGCGCGATGCGCGCGGCCACGTAGCGGCGGCGCTCGCGCGCATCGTGAAAGCGGTGCGCGCGCCAGTGCTCCTCCGCCGAGAGCGTTTCGAGCGCGCCATCATCGAGCGGCGTGTCGAGCCACGCCGTCCATACGTGGATCGCGCCATCGTCGAGCGGTACGGCCATGGGTGCGCCTGAAGCGGGTGCGGAAGGGAAGGTGCGGCTGCCGGCCCGTGTGCCGGCGGGGGGTGCCCGGACGGATGGGGGCCATCCGGTCAGACCATAGTAGCAATGGCCGCCGTCCGGTCAAGCGCGGCGGCGCTGGCGCAGGATCCCCTTGCGTGCGGCCCAGCGGAAGAGCGCGATGAGCGCCATGGGGAAGACGACCACCACCCACGGGAGCGCGCTCCACTCGTGCAGCAGGTACGCGCGCTCCGGCCGAGCGGGGTCGTACCAGGCCGTGGTGCGCTCCCCAGGCGTGTAGCGTGCGGCGACGTCCCACGCCCACCGCCCGCCGCGGCTCTCGCCGAGCGGGGTGACGCTCGACGCGGTGTACGCGACGCCGTTCACCGCGTAGTGATAGGTGACGCGCGGCGAGTACGTGGGCCCGTTGCGGGCGCCCGAGTGGCGCTGCACCGTGCTCGCCGTGACCGTGGCCTGCACCGGCTGCCAGTGCTCGAGGCGGTCCCACTGCTGCCACACCATCCACGCGCCGATCGCGATGAACAGCGAGCAGAACGCCGTCATGAGCCGCACGGCGGTGCGCGTGGCGCGCAGCTCGCGCGGCGACGGTGGTCTCGAGGTGGCGGCGATCTCGCGCGTGGTCACCGGCTGTCGCTCCTGTCCATCGGCGCGCGAGAGGAGCTCGCGCACCGCGTTCACCATCTGCGCCTTCGGCTCGCGCGCCGACGAATAGTAGAAGGTGCAGGGGATCGTGCGTCCGTCGACGAGCCGGATCGCCACGCGCCAGGTCGGCACGCCGCGCGCCTGGCGCGACTCCTCGAGGAAGATGTCGGCCACGTCGCGGAGCGGATAGCGCTCCGAGGTGGTGCCGCCGGCGAGCCGCCGGCGCACGATCACCAGCGCGCGCTGCTCGCGGTCGAAGGCGTACGTGGTGGCCGTGGTGCGCCGCACCGCCCAGACCCCGATGGCGGCGAGCAGCAGCCCGACGGGGACGGGGACGATGCGCGTCCACGCCGGTCCGGTGCCGGCGAGGGCGTAGAGCACGATGGCCACGCCGCCGAGCGCGACTGCCGAGCCCGCCGCGCGTCCGAACGCGCCGGACTCGCGGAGGACGACGGCGGTGGGGGTGCGGAGGGAAAGCTTCATGCGGGGTGCGGGGCGCGGGGCGCGGGACGCGAACGGCGGGGGAGTCGGGACTCGGGAATCGGGAATCGCGTGTATGGATGGACGATCCGGGGCGCGGCGGGTCAGTGGCGCGTCCCGCACCCCGTGTCCCGCACCCCGCACCCCGCGCCCCGAACAAGTAGATTCCGCGACGTGACCCCGACCCCCCATTCCGCCCCCCCGCGCAGAGTCCGGCTGGGGGCGCGCATCGCGTACGTGGGCGTGGTGCTGCTGGCCACGCTCAACCGGCTGGAGGTCGATCCCGACCCCGGGCGCATCGCCATGCGTCTGCATCGCGCGCTGCACTGGGCGACGCGCGGGGTCGACGTGGTGGACGCCGCGCGCAACGTGCTGCTCTTCGCCGGGCTCGGCGTGGTGTTCCTGGTGACCACCAGCAGCGAGCGTCCGTGGCGGGCGGTGCGGCGGATCACGCTCCAGGGGTTCGCGCTGAGCGTGTTCGTGGAGAGCGTGCAGCTCCTGTCGGCGCACCGGACGTCGAGCATCAACGACGTGACCACCAACACCATCGGCGCGCTCCTCGGCGCCGGGTCGATGGTCATCGCCGTGCGGCTGCTGCGGCGGGCGAAGGGGATGCGCACGCTGGCCGGCGTCCCCATGTTCGCGTTCGCGCTGTCGTACCTGGGGGTGGTGACCGCCGAGGCGTTCTCTCCATTGTACCGGCGCGAGGGGGTCCCCGACGTGCACGGGTCGGTGGTGAACCGGCTCGTGCTCGCGCTCCAGCGCGTGCGTCCCTTCGAGGCGCATCGGATGTCGCTGCTCGACATGGCGCTGTTCGCGCCCGCCGGCGCGTTCATCGTGGCCGCGCTCGCGGAGCTCGGCATCCCCTACGGCGCCGCGTGCGTCGTGGCCGTGCTCGGCGGCGCCGCGTGGTGCGCCATCGTGGAGGTGCTGCACGGCGTGGCGGGGCAGCCCATCGAGACGAGCGCCATCGCGTCGCACGCGCTCGGGATCGCCATCGGCGCCGTGGCGGCGTGGCGCATCGTGCCGAGGGTCGCCGGCCGCGCGCGCACGCAGTGGCGAGGGCGACTGCTCCAGGTGCTGTACGTGCTCCTGCTCGTGGCGTGGGCGTGGCGGCCGTTCCTCCCGCGCACCATCGTGGCCGAGATCCGCGGGCAGGTGACCGTGCGGCACCTCACCCCGCTCGGCGTGGTGGGCTCCACCGAGGATCTGTTCGGCGTGATGGATCTGGCGGAGCAGTTCTTCCTGTTCCTGCCGCTCGGACTGTTGCTCGCCGTGTGGCCGCTGCGGCGGCGCGGGTGGCTGGGGCGGATGCTCCCCGGGCTGTGGCTGGCGCTGGCGCTCGAGGTGGGGCAGATCTTCGTGCGCGACCGGATCTTCGACATGACCGACCTGCTCACGCAGTGCGCGGCGGTGGCGGTGGGGTATGCGGTGGCGGTGCGGGCGGGGTACGGGTGGCGGGAGCGGGAGAGGGGGTGGGAGGGGGAAGGCGAGGGGGCGCGCGTGGGGAGCGCCGTGGGGGTTGAGGGGGAGGGAGGCGGGGGAGTATCTTGGAAGACTCCGGCGCGGTAGCCAAGTGGTAAGGCAGCGGTCTGCAAAACCGCTATTCGCGGGTTCGATTCCCGCCCGCGCCTCT
>CAMLEQ010000301.1 GCA_946479015.1 uncultured Gemmatimonadota bacterium
CCCTCGCGGCGGCGGCCACGGCCCTGCCGCGCCCGTTGCTGGCGCAGCTCGGCCGGCACGCCGAGCCGCTGCCGCCGATCGAGGATCCGCGGCTCCAGGCGCTCGCCGCGCGAGCGCTCGAGACGGCGCGCGCCGCGGGGGCGAGCTATGCCGATGTGCGCCTCACGCACACGCGGGAGCGCCGCTTCTTCCCGATGTTCACGTACGACGGCGAGAGCATGGAGGTGGGAGTGCGGGCGTTGGTGGACGGCTACTGGGGGTTCGCCAGTGGGCCGGTGTGGGCGCCGGATGAGATGGCGCGACTCGGACGGGAGGCGGTGCACCAGGCGAAGGTGAACGCGCTGGGGAAGCCGCGCGTGGCGGAGCTGGCGCCGGCGTCGGTGGTCGCGAGTGGGCATTGGGACATGCCCGTCGCGATCGATCCGTTCGCGATCTCTCCCTTCGAAGCGCAGGACTTCCTCGCGAGTCTGAACATCTACTGCCGGCGCGTTCCGGGCGTCAGCGTGATGCAGAACGACGCGGTCGCCACGGCGCAGGAGAAGGCGTTCGCCTCCACGGCGGGGAGCTACTGCACCCAGCGCTGCTGGCAGATGGAGGGCGACCTCGCCCTCCGTCTGAGGCTGGAGAAGCCGGTCAAGGAAGGCGCGTTCGCGATGGCCTGCCTGACGCCGGCGGGAATGGGGTGGGAGCTGTACGCCGCCGACCGCATTCCGCGCGTGCGCGAGCACTCGCTGTACGACGAGCTGCGTCGCGGCATCGAGGAGCTGAAGGAAGACATGCTGCTTCCCGTGAAGCCGGTGGACGTGGGGCGCTACGACACGGTGCTCGACGCGATCTCGATGGCGAGCCTCGTGGACGGGACGCTCGGGCGCGCCACGGAGCTCGACCGCGCGCTCGGCTACGAGGCGAACGCCGGCGGGACGAGCTACCTGGACGATCCTTTCCACATGCTCGGCAGTTACCAGGCCGGGGCGCCGAGCCTCACGCTCACCGCCGAGCGCTCGGAGCCTGGGGCGGCGGCCACGGTGAAGTGGGACGACGAGGGGGTCGAGCCCGACACCTTCCACCTCGTGAAGGACGGCGTGCTCACCGACTTCCAGACCACGCGCGAGAGCGCCGAGTGGCTGAAGGACAGCTACACGAAGCTGGGACGGCCGGTGCGCTCGCACGGATGCGCCGGCGCGTCCTCGGCGATCGAGGCGCCGCTCCAGCAGGCGCCGAATCTCACGCTCGCGCCGGGAAAGGAGGCGCACGACTTCGACGCGCTGGTGAGCGGCATCACCAAGGGGATCGCGATCAAGGGAGCGGGGATCGACATGGACTTTCAGCACTCGAGCGGTCTCGGGGCGGGCCGCGCCTTCGAGATCAAGAACGGGAAGCGCGTGGCCCAGATCGCGTCCGCGGGCTTCCTCTTCCGCGCCACGGAGCTGTGGAAGGCGCTCCAGGCGGTGGGCGGTGACGCGAGCCTGCGGCGCTACGGACTACGGACGGCGAAGGGAGAGCCGGCCGAGTACTGCTACCACAGCGTGACCGCGGCGCCGGCCGTGGTGAAGGACCTCACGCTCATCGATCCGCTGAGGAAGGCATGAGCCGCCGCACGGGTGGGCCAGCGCGGCTGGTGGACAGCGAGCGAATCCTCTCGAAGGAGGAGTGCGACGCGATCGTGCGCCGGGTCATCGGCTTCGCCAAGGGCGGAGGGGAGACGCGGGTGCAGCTCATGAGCTGGTGGAACGGGGAGCTCCGGTGGGCGCGGAACCGCGTGAGCCTGGCGAGCGACCGGCGCGACATCCGCGTGGGAGTGGTGCGCACGCTGGGGGTGGGGCGCGGGAACGTGAGCACGAACCAGCTCGACGACGCGTCGCTCGAGGCGGCGGTGCGCGCCGCCGAGCGGGCCGCCGTGCTCTCGCCGCAGATAGTGACCCAGCCTCCGGGGCTGCCGCCGATCCCGCACGCGGAGCGGCCGACGACGGCGATCTGGAGCGACGCGACGTACGCGGCGACGCCGGAGACGCGCGGCGAGGTGGCGCGCGGGCTCATCGCGCCGGCGGAGGCGAAGGGGATGCTCTCGGCCGGCTACCTGGAGATGCGCGCGGGGGCGATGATGTCGGTCAGCTCCGAGCGGCTGGCGGACCCTTACGCACCGTGGGACATCCCGTACGTGCAGTGGACGCAGGCGCAGTGCTCGATGACCGTCCGGGATCAGCAGGGGAGCGGATCCGGGTGGGCGGGGCTCTCGGGCTACGACTGGGGGAAGATCGACGCCCCGGCGCTCGCCGCGCGGGCGCTGGAGAAGTGCGAGGCGTCGCAACACCCGGTGGCCCTCGAGCCGGGGCGCTACACGGTGATCCTCGAGCCGCAGGCCGTCGCCGACCTCATGGACCACTTCGGGGGGAGGCGTGAGGCCGCCGAGGGGGGGATCGGCCCCTGGGCGCTGGCGCACGATGACGTGCTCGATCTCTGGCGCACCAAGCTCGGGCTCAAGGTGGTCGACGAGCGGATCACCATCAGCCACGACCCAGCGGATCCCGCGCTGGGGATCCTCCCCACGCCCTGGATGCAGCCGGTCACCTGGGTCGACAAGGGGGTGCTCACCAATCTCGAGTACGACCGTGAGTACGCACTCCGGATGCTGAACCAGAACGCCGGGGTGCGCGGGATGACGGGCTACCGGATGAGTGGGGGGACGACCTCGATCGACGAGATGATCGCCACCACCCAGCGCGGCTTGCTGGTCACGCGCTTCTCCGACATCCGCCTGTTGGATCAACAGAGCCTGCTCGCGACGGGACTGACGCGGGACGGGCTGTGGCTCATCGAGCACGGGAAGATCACCAAGGCGGTGAAGAACTTCCGCTTCACCGAGTCGCCGCTCTTCGTGCTCAACAGCATCGAGCAGTTGGGCATCCCGGTACCGGTGTTCCGGCCCGTGAAGAATCCGTACGAGCAGCTTGCTCCCCTCACGCCGGCGATCGTGCCGCCGCTCAAGGCACGCGACTTCAGCTTCACCTCGACGATCGATGCGATCTGACGTGCGACATTCAGCGAGGGGCGTGCGACACGCGCGCGGGATCATGGTCGTGGCGCTGATGTATGGCACGCTCGCGACCGCACCGGCCGCCGCGCAGACGCGCTTCGCGTGGCCCGATACCACGGTACCGATCTCGAAGTATGCCACCGTCGACCAGTGCCTGGCGGTGATCGGTCGAGTGCAGCGCAGCCTGAATCGACGCGAGGCGCTCACGATCCGAGGCGACACGGTGCCGCCCGATCCACGCGAGAGCCAGAAGCCGTTGCCCGCGCCGGTGGCGGAAACGGCCACGCAATGCGCGGCGCGCTTTCCCGAGGCCACGGCGAGGCTCGACGACTTCGCCCCGCTGCTCGAGCTCTATCTCATGGCCGGCCGTGACGGCGATGCGAGCGCCCTGGTGGCCCGGCGCCTGGCCGCCGTGCCGGCGAAGAGCAAGCCGGAACGACGAGCCGTCGAGGACAGCCTCGTCCAGATCTACCTCGAGGCGCGCCCCGTGCGCATTGACGCGGCGGAGCGGATTCTGGTCGCGCGCGCGCACGAAGGCGGCACGGACCGGATGGATCGCATGGAGATCTACACCAAGCTCATGGATGCCGCGAGGGGCGTCGGCGACACGGCGCGAGCGCGGCGCGCGGCGCGGTGGATCGTGACGGTGGCCGACTCGCTCACCCCGGCGGAGCGCGAGTCGGAGAAATTCGAGAGCATGGGAGGGGGAGGGGGCGGGAGGCTCGTCGTGTTCGCCGCGGTGCAGGAGCTGCTCGGGCTCCCCGTGATGCTCGACAGCCTGCGCCACGGCACGGCGGCGCTGGTCGCGCTGGAGCGGAACATGTGGGCGGAGTGGCTGCGGGAGCGCCCCGAGGCGCTGCCCATTCCGATCGGCGAGCATGCGCCGACGATCACCGCGGACTACTGGTCTCCAGCCGAGGCGGGGAACGCGCCGCGCCCGACCCCCGGACACATCTCTCTCGTGCTCTTCCTGGACGACAAGGACTGCTTCCGGTTCGACCAGGATGGAGACGTGAGCGATGGATGCGGATCGCAGCTCGCCAGGCTGCGCCGGCTGAGCGAGCGGTTCCCGTCGCTCGACGTCACCATCGTCAGCGGGACCCACGGCTGGTTCGTGTACGCGCCGCCGATGACAGCGGCCGAGGAAGCGGAGATGCTCCGGAAGTGGCTGGAGCCGTACCACATTCCACGGCTGACCGTCGCCGTCACCTCGACACCGCACTGGAACCTGCCGCGCCCCGACGGGCGGCGGATCGACAAGCCCACGACGAACTACACGGGCTACGGCTTCGACAAGCGGGTGAAGCCCGAGACCACCGAGTACCTCATCGATCAGGACGGGCTCGTCGTCTCCGCGTTGGGCCAGACCGAGTCGGATCTGGTGCAGTACATCGACGTGCTGATGCACCGACAGGCGGGAGGGAATCGTGCGGCGAAGTGAAGAACGGCGGATCTCGGCTCGCGCGCTCGATGGCTCGACGGCGACCCACGCCGGCGGCGCGCAGGGTCGCGTGAAGACCAGCCAGCGTCTCGGGCGCCTTGCGGCGGGCGGTATGGGGGTGGTGCTCCTCCTCGGCGCTGGTGGGAAGGCGGCGGCCCGGCCAGAGCACTCGTCAGGCGCGCACCCCGCGGCGCCGCTGCGCGACCCGGCGCTCACGGTGGGGACGCTCCCCAATGGGATGCGCTATTACCTGCGCCCGAACGCCAGCCCCCGGCACCGCGTCGAGCTCCGGCTCGCCGTGAACGCCGGGAGCACGCTCGAGGACCGGGACCAGCAGGGCTTCGCGCACTTCCTCGAGCACATGGCGTTCAACGGGACGCGGCACTTCCCCAAGCAGTCGCTCGTGGACTTCATCGAGACGAGCGGGATGCGCTTCGGGGCCGATCTCAACGCGTACACCACGCCCGACGAGACGGTGTACATGCTCACGCTCCCGAGCGACGACCACGCGATCGTCGCGAAGGGGCTCGACGTGTTGCAGGACTGGGCCTCGGGCGGGATCACGATCGACTCGAGCGAGGTGGTGGCCGAGCGCGGGGTGATCATGGGGGAGTGGCGCATGCGCTCGCTCCTCGACACGGCGAGC
>CAMLEQ010000302.1 GCA_946479015.1 uncultured Gemmatimonadota bacterium
GGTCGAGGTTCCAGATCTGCGCGAGGACGCGCGCGAGCTGCACCTTCTGCTGCTCGCCGCCGGAAAGCGTGGGGTACGGCTGCTCCCCTTTCTCCCGCATCCCGACCAGATCGAGCGCGCGGCTCACGATCTCACGGTCGTGGGCCCCCGGCGCGCGGCCGAAGTGCGGGTACCGTCCCATCAGCACCACGTCGCGCACCGGCAGCGGGAAGGCGAGCGACACGTGCTGCGAGAGCACCGCCCGCTTGCGCGCCAGGGCATCGGGGGAGAAGTCGCGCACCGGGCGGTCATCGTACAGCACCGTCCCGGCGGTGGGGCGCAGCAACCCCGTGGCGACGCGCAGCAGCGTGGATTTCCCGGCGCCGTTGGGGCCGAGGATCACGTTGAAGGCCCCGGGGCGAAAGCGCGCGCTCACGTCGTCCAGGATCACCGCGTTCCCGGCGACGTAGCGCACGGCGCGCAGCTCAGCCATGGAATCCCACTCCCCCCTCGCCGCGCTGCCGGAGGAGGATCGCCAGGAACACCGGTGCGCCCACCACGGCGGTGATGATCCCGATCGGCAGCTCCGCCGGCGGGATGATCACGCGCGCCACGATGTCCACCAGCACCATGAGCAGTGCGCCCAGCAGCGCGGACGAGGGGACCAGGAAGGTGTAGTCGGAGGACTTCACCATCCGGAGCACGTGCGGCACGATCAGTCCCACGAACGCGATCACTCCCACCATGGCCGTGGCGGCGGCGACCATCACCGTGTTCAGCACGAGGAGCCGGAAGATGAGCGTGCCGGGATCGATCCCGAGGTACGCCGCCTCATCCTCGCCGAGCATGAGCGCGTTCAGCGCCTTCGCGTGGCGCTGCGCGAGCGCCAGACAGATGGCGAGCACCGCGACCACCAGCACCACGCCGCGCCAGCTCGCCGTGGTGAAGGTGCCGAGGTTCCAGAAGGTGATGTTGCGCGCTTGGGGATCGCGCGCGACGTACGAGAGGAAGCCAGTCCCCGCGCCACAGACGGCGTTCACCGCGATGCCGGCGAGCAGCAGGGTGAACACGTTCACCTTCCCGAACGCGGTGGACACGCGGTACACGAGCATGGTGGCGCCGAACGCGCCGGCGAACGCGAGCAGCGGCACGGCGAGGGCGCCCAGCGGCGCCGTGAAGGAGAGCGCGCTCCCCGAGCCGCCGGCGAGCACGAACACGAGCGCGGCGCCGAACGCCGCCCCCGCCGATGTGCCGGCGAGCCCGGGCTCCACGATGGGATTTCGGAAGAGTCCCTGCATGAGCGCCCCGGACACTCCCAGCACCGCGCCGGTGGCCGCCGAGAGCAGCACCCGCGGCAGGCGGAGGCGCAGGAACACGTTGCGCCCGAGCGCGTCGGCATCCGTGGACGGCAGCCACCCCGCCGCCTGCGCGAGGTAGTGCAGCATGCGCTCCGGCGCGAAGGAGAACGCGCCGATCCCCGCCGAGGCGACCATTGCCGCCACCAGCGCCAGACCGAGCAGGAGCTGGACCTGGCCGCTCGTCAGGCGCCGCGGCATCTCAGCGATGGATCATCGCCGCGAGCGCGCGCACGGACGCCGGCGTGCGCGGCCCGAAGTACATGATCTGGGTCTCGTCCACGCGATAGATGCGCCCCGACTTCCCGGCCGGAGTGAGCGCCACGCCGGGGAGCTCGGCGAAGCGCTCGGCGCTCCCCACGCGGTCGAAGCCCACGTCGGTCGCGATGATCACGTCGGGAGCGGCCTTGGCGATCAGCTCCGGAGTGAGGCGCGTCATCCCGCCGATCGAGTCCACCGCGTTCTCCCCGCCTGCCCAGCGGAGCATCTCGTCCGCCGGTCCGCCGCGATTCACGGCGAGGTAGTCGTTGACGATCTGGCCGAAGTGCATGATGAGCACGCGCGGCCGGCGCTGACCGGCCCAGCGCGCGCTGTCCGCCCACACGTCGCGCATCCCCTGCCGCCACGCGGCGAGCACGCTGTCCGCCGCGTGCTCGCGGTGGAAGCGCTCGCCGAGGCGCCGCATCAGGAGCTGCGCGCTGTCCACCGTGCCGCCCGGGCGCAGGATCAGGATCGGGATCCCCACCGTCCGCAACTGGTCGAGCACCGCGTCGGGTCCCACGTTCCCGTCGGTGAGGAAGAGCGTGGGCCGAGTGGAGATGATCCCCTCGGCGCTGAGGGCGCGGTGGTATCCCACCGAGGGAAGCGATCGGATCGCCGGCGGGTAGATCGACGTGAGGTCGCGCGCGACGAGCACGCCCTGCGCGCCGATGTCGTACATGAATTCGTTGATCTGCTTGGAGACGCAGACGACGCGCTCCGCGGGGTCGCGGCGGTCCGCGCCGCCGCGCGTGCAGGCGGCGAGCGCGAGAACCAGCGCGATCGCGAGCCGCCGGGGTGCTCTTCCCATGTGTGCCGGATTCCCTGTGGGCCTCGTGGCGCGGGGAAGGCGCGGCTCCCCTCGCGGTCGAACCGCGAAAACTGGCGCGGGACCGGGGAATAGCAAGCGGATGCACGACCGGGGAGGGGGTGTGCCCCTCCCCGGTCGTGCTGCATGCTCCCACGCGGCGAATGCCGCTCAGTGCGTGGCGACGAGCAGTACGCCTCCACCGTGGTCGGTGCCGTAGCGCACCGCCGCCTCGGGGCCGGGGATGAAGCGCACTTCCTTCACCTGGTCGGCGCTGAAGTTCCTCAGGTTGTCCACGCCGTCCGCGCGCGCGCCGTCCACGTACACGATGATCGGCTGCGACTCGCTTCTGGCCGACGGCGTGCCGGTGCCGGGCGAGGGCGAGTCATCCTGTCCAGGAGTCGATGCAGACAGCCTGGTGAAGGTGGTGGGACCGCGACGGCTGCTGAGGAAGTTGGGGCGGAGCTTCCGCACGGCGTCGTACAGATTGTCGGCCTTCACGCGCGCCAGATCGGCCGCCACGAGCACGTACTTCGAGGAGTGCTCCTGCTTCACGGGCGCGCTGTCCTGCGCGGACTGCGCGGACGCACCAGCGGCGGCGACGAGGACAGCCACGGCGGCGAGAGCGACGAGCCGAATGCACGACGAGCCGATGACGCGACGAGCCATGAACCGCCTCCTGGGAGGGTCGAGTGTCCCGCGACGCGCATAACTTGTCGCGGCGGAGCACGCGGAGCAATGGCGACGCCGCGCGTCGGCGGGTGGCCTGGTGGTCCCGACCTTGCTGATGACATCGCACGTGCGGCGGCACCGTGCCGTCCGCGAGCGCCGGGCGCCGGCGATTCTCCACGGCCGACCGTGTCTGGCCGTTGCTCCGGTAGCCCTTCGGTCGTGACATTGGTGATGCGGGACGAGCGATCGAGGGAATTCCGGTGGGCCGGGTGGAGCGATGCGGAGCTGCTCGAGCTTCCGCTCGGCGCGCTCGGCGTGTCGCTGCGCGGCACGTGGGTGGAGCGATGCGTCCACCGGTTGTACGCGGAGCTGGAGCGCCGCGCGATCCGCTTCCGACCGCGGGTGTGGGTGTCCGAGGAGTGGTTCTCCCCCACGGGCATCCCCGGTTTCGCGGTCCCTTTCTACCTACTACACCCACGGCTCATGCGACTCGAGCGCGCGCAGATGCGGAGCGTGGAAGGCGGGACGGTCCCGGAGTGCATGGCCATCATGCGCCACGAGACGGGGCACGCCATCCAGACGGCGTACCGGCTGCACGCGCGCGCCGACTGGCGCCGCCTGTTCGGCCGGACGACGGCGCCGTACCCCGACCGGTACCGCCCCGATCGCCGCAGCCGCGCGTACGTGCGCCATCTCCCGCACTGGTACGCGCAGAGCCATCCCGACGAGGATTTCGCCGAGACGTTCGCCGTGTGGCTGCGTCCACGCGCCGAGTGGCGACGCGAGTACGCGCGGTGGCCGGCGGCACTGGCCAAGCTGGAGCTCACCGACGCGCTGATGCGGGAGATCGCCGGCACGCGTCCGCTCGTGACCACTCGCGCGACGTACCTGCCGCTCCGCCAGTTGCGCCGCACGCTCGGCGCGCACTACGCCGCGCGGCGGCGGCACTACGAGGCGCCGCTCGCCGCCGAGCGGCGGGGATGGATTCCGCTGTGACTCGCAAGCGCAAGCTGCGCGTGATCGCCCTCACGCATCCGGCGCATCTCCCTCCCGAGCACCCCGAGGCGCTCTCACCGCAGGAGCTGCTCGAGCGCCGCGCGGCGCTCGACGTGGTGGAGGGGCTGCGGTCGCTCGGCCACGCGGTGCACCCTGTCGGCATCCAGGACGACCTCGCGCCGATCAACGACGCGGTGGCCGAGACGCGCCCGCACGTGGTGTTCAACCTGCTCGAGGAGTTCCAGTGGAACGCGCTCATGGATCACCACATCGTGAGCTTCCTCGAGCTGCTCGGCCTCCCCTACACCGGCTGCAGCCCGCGCGGGCTCGTGCTCTCCCGTGACAAGGCGCTCTCCAAGGCGCTCCTCGCCTATCACGACATCCCGGTGCCCGCGTTCGCGACCTTCCCCATCGGCCGCAAGGTCCGGCGCCCCCCCGAGCTGGAGTTTCCGCTGTTCGTGAAGAGCATCACCGAGCACGCGTCGCTCGGCATCTCGCGCGCGTCGCTGGTGCGCACCGACGAGGAGCTGGAAGAGCGAGTGGCGTTCATTCACGAGCGCGTGGGCACCGGCGCGATCGCCGAGCGGTTCATCGATGGGCGCGAGCTCTACGTGAGCGTCGTGGGCAACACCCGGCTGCGCACCTTCCCCACCTGGGAGCTCGTGATCGACGATGCGCCGGCGAGCGAACCGCTCATCGTGACGGCGAAGGTGAAGCACGACCTGGGCTATCAGAGCAAGCGCGGCGTGCGCCTGCGCGCGGCGGAGGACCTGCCGCGCGAGGTGTCCGCGCGCATCGCGTGGCTGAGCAAGCGGATCTACCGCGTGCTGGAGCTCTCGGGCTACGCGCGCCTCGACTTCCGCCTGGACGAGCGCGGCGGGCTCTACTTCCTCGACGCGAATCCGAATCCGGACATCTGCGAGCACGAGGAATTCGCCTCGGCGGCCCGGGCGGCGGGGCTGGAGTATCCGGACCTCATCCAGCGGATCGTGAACCTCGGGCTGCGGCGCGCGAGCTAGCGGTCTGCCGGCGGGGCGCG
>CAMLEQ010000303.1 GCA_946479015.1 uncultured Gemmatimonadota bacterium
TCGCACCATGGTGCGGGGCGAGCGCCGAAGGCGCCGCCCCGCGGTCCTCTCCCGATTCCCGATTCCCGCAGGCGCGGCTTCGCCGCGCCGCTTCCCGCTTCCCGAGTTCCACGCGCCGGCTCCTCCACTGGCCCCACCGGAAGCTGCGGCGGGAGGAAGCGAAGAAGCTGCGCCTCGCCGTTGCCCACGGACCAGTCCACGGGATCGTTCTCCAGGAGCACGATCACCACATCCTCGGGGCGGAGGCCGGGATCGCGGGACAGATTCTCGGCGATTCGGCGATGCAGCGCCTGGCGAACCTCGGGGGTGCGTCCGCGCCGGAAGGTGATGTGGACGAACACGACGTCGTCCGTGCGCTCGACGCCCATGTAGTGCGGGTCGTAGATCAGTCCGTCCGCATCGTGCTCGGCGATGATCTGAAAGCGGTCGTCCGTCGGAATCCCGACCACGTCCACGAGGGCCTGGTGAACACCGGCCGCGAGGGCGCGACGGTAGGAGGCGGGCTTGCCGCGGCGGAGGTCGATTCTCACGAGTGGCATGACGGCTGGCTCTGGTAGAGGCGGCGGGAATTCGCCCCGCCGCCGATCAGGCCGGGATACGCCGGCGCGTGTACACCTGTTATACTGGTGTACAAGGACACGATACTCCGCGTGGCGCTGTGCCGTCAAGCACGCGCCGGGACGTTGGTGACGATCGCTGCTGGAGGGCTCGATGCGATTCATGTTCGGTGCGGGGCGGCTCTGCCTCGATTTCACGCGCACGGTGCGCGAGCGCCGAGGCGCCACCACAGAGGGGCTCGCCCTGCCGGCCGACCTGGCGCGCTGGGCGACCGAAGCGCAGCTCCCGGTGCGTCTCGACGAGGCGCGTCTGACGGCGGCGGACGTGGAATCGGCGCGTCTGCTGCGAGAGGCGGTGTACACCGTCGTGCGCGCCCGCGCCGCGGGGGAGGTACCGGATGCCGGCGCCGTAGCGCGGCTGAACGCGCACGCCGCGCACGCGCTCCCCGTGCCGCGCCTCCTGCCGGATGGGACGGCGCTGGAGTGGGTGGCGACGGACCCGCTCGAGGCGGCACTGACGCTCATCGCCCGCGATGCCGTCGACCTCGCGACCTCACCGCTGATCGGCCGCGTGCGCGAGTGCGCCGATCCGCGCTGCACCTCGCTCTTCCTGGACACCTCGCGCCCGGGCACTCGCCGCTGGTGCTCGGCGATGCCGTGCGCGAACCGGCAGAAGGTCCGTGCCTACCGCGCGCGCCGCGGGTCCGGGGGCACGACATGAGCTCCCCACCAGGGCCGCGACAGACGTTCCGCATGGGAGCGGTGCACACCGGGTAGCTCGTGCTCTCGTACGTCTCAGAGTGAGCACTGATCGAGCTGTCACAGGAGCGTCGACCGATCCGTCCGATCCAGAGGCACGGCGGACGGCCGCGACGATCCGCGATGAGCTTCGAGCTCGGCTCTCCGTCGTGGACACCGCATCCCATGACTCGCGACATCTCGAGGGTGACGTACGATGTACATAGATGAGGTCGAGGCCGCGCAACGGCTCGTACGGGAGAGCGCCAGCCGGCTCGCCGCGCTCGACGCGCTGCGCGAACAGGAAGCTCGCTACCACCGCCACGTGGCCAATGCACCTGGCCTGGTCTACCAGTTCGGCGCTCGGCAGGACGGCACCCTGAGCTTCACCTTCGTGAGCGAGGGTGCGCGCGCGATCCTGGGCATCGCGCCCGAGGCGATCCTGCACGATCCGGGCGTCCTCTTCGAGCGCGTGCACCCGGCGGATCGCTCCGGCTTTCTCGCGTCCGGCGTCGCGTCCACCGCGGCGCGAGGTGAGCTCACTCCCAGACGCTGGCACGGACGCGTGGTGCGCCCCACGGGCGAGGAGCGGTGGGTCCAGGTGGAGGTCCGGCCCGATCGACTGCCGGACGGCAGCATCGTGTACGATGGCCTTCTCGTGGATGTCACCGATCTGCGGCGTGCGGCGCCACCGGACGTGGAAGCGATGGGCCGGCTCGTCGGCGGCGTGGCGCACGACGTCAAGAATCTGCTCACGGCGACGAGCGGCCTCGCCGAGCTCCTGCTGGACGACCTTTCTCCAGGCGATTCACGGTGGCGGTCGGACCTCGAGGAGATCCTCGACAGGACGCGCCTCGCCGCCGGCCTCACCCGCCAGCTCCTCGCGCTCGGCCGCCAGCAGCTGCCGCTCCACGCCGAGCCACTCGATCTCAACGCGGTCATCACCGCGGCGGCGCCGTTGCTACGCTCCCTGCTCGGCACCTCGGTGCACCTCGTCGTGCTCCCTGCGCCGACGGCCGTGCCGGTCATCGCCGAGCAGACTCAGATCGAGCGGGTGCTGATGAATCTCGCGCTCAATGCGCGCGACGCGATGCCGGAAGGGGGCACGCTCAGCATCGAAGCCGGTGTGGCGACGGGGCCCGCCGCCGGTCCGTCCGCCACACTCCGCGTATCGGACACCGGCGTGGGTATGGCGCCCGATGTTCAGGCGCGCCTCTTCGAGCCGCTCTTCACCACCAAGCCGCCCGGCCGCGGCACGGGGCTCGGCCTATCGATCGTGCAAGGAATCGTGGAGCAAGCCGCCGGGACGATCCGCGTGGCGAGCCGCCCCGGCGCGGGGACGACGATCACGATCACGCTGCCGCTCGCGGAAGCGGAGCCCGCGGAGGCGATGGTGGAGCCGGTGGCTGTGGCGGTGTAGCGGGACGCGGGGCGCGGGGCGCGGGGCGCGCTGGGATTCGGGATTCGGGATCCGGGACGCGGAAGCGGAAGCGGAAGCGGGGGGCGGCGCAGTCGCGCCGCCCCCCTTGCACAATGGTGCGGGACACGCGCTGACGGCGCGTGTCCCGCGATCATTTCCCGAGTCCCGATTCCCGGGTCCCGAGTCCCAGCGCGCCCCGCGCCCCGCGCCCCGCGTCCCGCGCCCCTCGCGCAACTTCCTTCGCGAAGAACTCTCCGAGACGGTGCGCACCGCGGCGCGGCGCCACCATCTCCGTCGTCATCACCGCGTAGAAGAACTCGAGCGGCCCGTAGACGCTGACGGGGGTGACGAGGCGCAGCGCGGCCACCGCACCGCCGGCGAGCCAGCGCGGGATGTGCGCGATCCGCGCGGGCGCGCCGACGGCGCGGAACGCCAGCGCGGCGATCTCGTCGTGGCTGTACACGTCTGGGCCGCCCACGTCGGCGTCCGCGAGCCCGCGCTCGGCCGCGTCGACGCAGAACGCGGCGAGATCCTCGCCGGCGATCGGATTCATCTTCAGGCGGCCATCGCCGACGAGATACGCGCGTCCGCGCGACGCCATCTGCACGAACGCGCCCATGTCGGAGAAGTAGCCGGTGGGACGGATGACCGTGTGCGCCACGGGCGATGCGACGAGGGCGTCCACGAACCGCTCCTTCGCCGCCACGAGGCGGACGCGGCGCAGCCGCCGGCCGTGGAGCACGGACACGTAGACGAACCGCTCCACCCCCGCGCGCTCCGCCTCGTCGAGCAGCGCGCGGTTCCCGCCCCAGTCCACCTGATCGTACGTGAAGCCCTCGCGCTGCCGGGTGATGCCGATCGTCGAGTACATCACATCGATACCGTCGGCGAGGCCGCGGAGCGTGCCGGCGCGCGTGACCTGTCCCACGAACACGTCATCCGCTTCCGGCAGCTCCGCGCCCTGCTCCGCGCGCCGCACGAGCACGCGCACCCAGTAGCCCCGCGCCTTCAGCGCCGCGACGAGCCGGCGCCCCAGATATCCGGTGGCGCCAGCCACCACAACGCGCCGCGGGGCGTGGCTCACCGCGTCACGACGCCGGGCGCCGCCGCGGGCGCGGCACGAGCTCCCCGCCGCAGTTCGGGCACACGTTCCGCATGGCGGCGGTGCAGTCCGGGCAGAACGTGCATTCGTAGCTGCAGATGAACGCCGCGCCGCCCGCGGCGAGGGCGCGGCCGCACTTCTCGCACGTGGTGCGCATCTCGAGCGCCATGGCCGTGTGCCTCCGCGCCGCTCAGCGCTCGTCCGCGCTCGGCCCGTACAGCCCGGGGACCGGCACGTCGTGCATGCGGAGGTACACGACGAGCTGCGCGCGATGATGGATGATGTGGTTCATCATGGCAGAGCGCAGCACGGCCACGCGGGGCTGGGTGAAGATCGTCTGCCCGCCGCTCTTGAGCGTGAAGTCTCCCGCGAGGTGGGCGTCGGACGCGCCGGCCAGCGCCTCGCGCACGGCTCGCACGTTGCCATCGAAGGCCTCGATCAGGGCGGACGTGGTGGTGTACTCCGGCGACTTGAACGGCGGCGCGCCCGGCGGGTTGAAGTCGAGCTCCGATTGTCCGATGACGACGCTGCCGAGTCTCGGCAGCGTGGCCACGTGCCCCGCGAGACGCCCCAGCGTCATCGACTTCGCATGCGGCTGCCAGGAGGATTTCTCGAGCGGGACGCGCTCCAGAAGCTTGCGGGTCTGCGACATCTCGTGGTCGAACTCGGGGAGCATCGACTGCGCGATCGTCATGCGTGGTCTCCAGTGCGGACGGGTAGCGTGATGCGTGACGCACGAATGATGACCCGTTCACGCGTCCGGTGCCACCGTGCCCCGCCTCACCCCCTGCCCGTCTCCACCGGGGTGTCCCCGCGTCCGCCCCACTCGGTCCAGCTCCCGTCGTACACCGCCACGTTCGGCGCGCCCACCAGCTCGAGCGCGAGCGCGATGCAGCACGCGGTGACGCCGGAGCCGCACGTGGTCACGATCGGCCGCGTGAGATCCACGCCGATCGCGTCCAGCTTCCGGCGGAGCACATCGGGGGGGAGCACGGTGCCTTGCGGAGTCACCAGATCGGTGAACGGGAGGTTCACGCTCCCGGGTATGTGGCCGCCGCGAATTCCGGCGCGCGGCTCCGGCGCGTCGCCGGTGAAGCGCGCCGCGGCGCGCGCGTCGATCACCTGCTCGCGTTTGCTCGTCAGGTTCGAGCGCATCGCGTCGAGGTCGCGCACCACCCGCTCGTTCAGGCGCGCTGTGAACCGGCCCGGCGCCGGCGTGACCGTACCGCGCTCCAGCGGGCGCCCCTCGGCGCGCCACGCGCCGAGCCCGCCATCCAGC
>CAMLEQ010000304.1 GCA_946479015.1 uncultured Gemmatimonadota bacterium
AGTATGCGCATGCGGGTCAGCTAACCGCGGGCGCGCCATCGTCGAGCACCCCTGGAGCCGTCATTCGCCGGCCGTTTCCCGGCCGGCGAACGCTCGGCGGCGCACGCGGTCAGGACTGCGTCGCCCGCTCCCCCGCCGCCGAGCCACGGCGCCCTTCACCCCAACCGGCCATCGCCACCACCACGCCGAGCGCTAGCGCCACTCCCAGCGCGGTGGACGCCCCCGCGGTTCCCGGCTTGACCGTCATGATGAACACGACGCCGACGCCGATCGCCGCTCGGATCGTCGCCGATGCGCGCAGCATCGGATCGTGGAGTCGGCGGCGGAGCGCCCCGGAAACCGGACCGTCCGCGGCGGGGAGCTCCTTCCTGATCGCATCGACCCGGCGGCGACTCACCGCGGCGCCGAGGATCCCCATGAGGACGAGCCCGAGCAGTCCGAGCGCGATCCAGGCGTGGTGTCCCCAGCGCGTCATGGCCATGTAGATGCCGGTGGCGAGGATGGTGAACGCGCCGGGCCCTTCCACGAACCGGTTCGCACCCAACAACCCCACCCACTCGCGAAGCTGCGCGACGGTGCTCGCGCGCCGAACGTTGGCGAGGGCGGCCTGCTCGAGGCCGACGCCGGCGAAGAGCGCGAGCGCGCCGACGATGTGCAGGAACAGGACAACAGAGTACACGAACACGGCACCCTCCGATCGAGTCTGGTCACGTGGCGGCCGGACGTCCCGCGCCACGAAACCATGACGGAACGGCCGGCCGGAGTGTGACATCGGAGGGTGCGACCCGCCTCGTCGTTGGTGCTCCACCTCCCTCAGCGATGACTCGGCGTCTTCTGGAACAGCGGGAGGTACTGCCCGTACCCCTCCGCCTCGAGGCTGTCCACGGGGATGAAGCGGAGCGATGCGGAGTTCATGCAGTAGCGCTTCCCCGTTGGGGGCGGCCCATCGTCGAACAGGTGGCCGAGGTGGGAGTCGCCGTGCACCGAGCGCACTTCCGTGCGCTTCATGAACAGCGACCGGTCCTCGTCGTAGCGCACGTTCTTCGGCTCCAGCGGCTTGGTGAAGCTGGGCCACCCGGTGCCGGAGTCGAACTTGTCGAGGGAGCTGAAGAGCGGCTCCCCCGAGACGATGTCCACGTAGATCCCGGGCTGGTGGTTGTTCCAGTACGCGTTGTCGAAGGGGCGCTCCGTCCCCTCCTTCTGCGTCACCTCGTACTGGAGCGGCGTCAGCTTCCGCCGCAGCTCGGCGTCGTTCGGCTTCTCGTACGTCACGCGCTTCACCTCCTTCGATGAACCCTGCGCGATCGCGCCTCCCGCCATGAGGGCGAGGGCCACGGGGACGGCGAGGGCTACCAGCGTTGTCCAGCGATTCGACGTTGCGGTCATCGCACACGCTCCTCCAGTCGTACCACGCGGCGGATACGGGCTCGGCCGAGCCGCACGCCGCCGCGCGGAGCGTCCGTCGGCGGAAGCCGCCGACGGACGAGCGTCTATCGTTACTACCCGGAATCGGGTGAAAAAGTGCCCCGCGCCCCCACCGTTTCACGCACGGCGCCACGCGGCGCGGCACGGCCGGTGCGCTCCCCCGCCCCTTCCTTCGCACCGGCGATCTCCGGTGCGCGAGAGCGCGAAATTCGCGCGGGAACGCGCGGGAGGATTCTCCATGTCGAGCGCAGCGAGCGGGACGGTCGTCGTCATCACCGGGGCGTCGAGCGGGATCGGCCGTGCCACGGCGCTCGCGTTCGCCGAGCGTGGAGCGTCCGTGGTGCTGGCAGCGCGGAACGCGAGAGCGTTGGAGGAGGCCGCGCGCGAATGCCGCGACCGCGGTGCGCGAGCGATCGCCGTCCCCACGGACGTGACCGACGCCGCCGCGGTGGATGCGCTCGCGCGCCGCACGCTCGAGGAGTTCGGCCGCTTCGACGTGTGGGTGAACGACGCGGCGGTCGGAGTGTTCGCGCGCTTCGAGGACACGCCCGCCGACGTGTGGCGCCAGGTCGTGGAGACGAACCTCTTCGGCTACGTGCACGGGGCGCGCGTCGCGCTCGCGCACTTCCGCGCGCGCGGGCGCGGCGTGCTCGTGAACCTCGACTCGCTCAACGCCTCGGCGCCGCAGCCGTACACGAGCGCGTACGTGGTGAGCAAGTACGCCGTGCGCGGCCTCTCCGAGTCGCTCCGCATGGAGCTCTCGCTCGACCACGCCGACGACATTCACGTCTGCAACGTGATGCCGGCCACGATCGACACGCCGTTCTTCCAGCACGCGGCGAACTACACCGGGCGCGCGGTGCGGGCGATGCCGCCGGTGTACCCGCCGGAACAGGTGGCACGCACCATCGTCCACCTGGTGGAGCACCCCCGGCGCGAGGTGATCGTCGGCGGTGCCGGCCGAGTGTTCGCCGCCGAGCACGCGCTGGCGCCGGCGCTCTACGAGCGGATGGGCGCCCGGTTGGTGGATCGGATGCAACTCCAGGATCGCCCCGCGCCGCCCACCGAGGGGATCGTGTTCGCGCCTCCCGCGGATGGCGGGAGCGTGCACGGGGGGTGGCTGTCCAGGAGGACGCTCGTCATGCGGCGAGCCGCGTTGGTGGGGATCGGCGCGCTCGTTGCCCTCCCGGCGCTCGTGCGCTGGCGGCGCCGGGCGCGCGCCATCGCGTAGCGGCGCGGATGGCGCGGTGGCCGCGTCAGCGTCGAGCGATGCGATGCCCGCCGCGCCCTAATCGCCTTCATCGTACATCGGCGCCCCCAGGCCGCGCGCGACCGGCCGCGCCGCGAGAAGGGCGGCGAGGAGCGCGGCCGCGATCGCGCAGACGGCGCCGCCGATGAAGGGCGCGGCTCCCCCGCCCCACGCCGTCAGTGCTCCCGACAACGGGGCGCCGATGGCGAGCGCGAGATCCCAGAACGAGGTGAACGCCCCGAGCGTCGCCCCGCGATGCGAGGCCGGCACGGCGTTCACGGCGACGAGAGCGAGTGCCGGGTAGGCGAGCGCGAACCCCGCGCCGATCGCGAGCGCCCCGCCCAGCGCCAGCCATGGCGCGTTCGCCGACGCGAACAGGAGCAACCCGGACGCCTCGACCATCGCCCCGCCGATCGCCACCGGGATCGACCCCAGGCGGTCCGGCAGTCCGGCGCCCAGCCAACGCACGAGGAGGAAGGCGATCCCGAAGGCGACGAGCGGGCGCGCGCCGCCGCCCCACCCTCGCGCCGCGAAATGCAGCGCCGCGAAGGTGCTCAGCGCCGCGTACCCCAGCGCGGCGAGCGCGAACGTCACGCCCGGGCGAAGCACGGCGCGCGGGATGAGCGGCACCGATTCGTCGGCACGAACCGCGACGCGCACGGGACGGAGCGAGAGCGCGCTCGCCGCGCTCATGGCGGACAACACCACGCCGCCGATCGCCACTGCCGCGAGGCCGCCGTGGTGCGCGAGCATCTCGCCGACGAGCGGACCGACCGTGTACCCGCCCCACAGCGCCAGGCCGAAGAGCGCGATCGCTCTGCCGCGACGCTCGGCGGAGGTGAGCGCGAGCACCCACGCGCCGCCGGCCGTGAAGACGAACGCCTCCCCGAGCCCCGTGACCATGCGCGCCGCGCCGAGCCACGCCACCCAGCGCGGCAGCAGATACGGCACGTGGGCGATGGCCAGACACACCGCGCCCAACACCAGGATCAGGCGATAGCCGCGCCGCTCCGCCCACGCGGCGCCCAACGGGCGCAGCAGGACCGCGACCATGGCCTGCGCGCCCATGATCAGGCCCACGGTGGTGTCGCCCGCGCCGAGCGCGTGCGTGAGGTGCACCGGCAGCACCGTGAGCACGATGCCCATGGCGGTGTAGGCGAAGCCCACGGACCACATGAGACGGGCCATCGGCCCGCCGATTCGCGTACGCACTGCCGTCCAACGCTCGGACACGGTCACCTCACGGAATGGTTCCCGAAGCATCACCACCCGTATCCGATTAGTCCAACGCATTGTTCGCATGCAGTGCATGCGATACGTTCATTCATTCCCCCTCCCCGACCCGGCAATGCACCTCGAAGTCCGCCACCTCAAGCTCGCCATCGCCATCGCCGATACCGGCAGCGTCACGCGCGCCGCGAACCGGCTCCATCTCACCCAGTCGGCGCTGAGTCACCAGCTCAAGGACATCGAGGATCGACTCGGTACGAAGCTCTTCCTTCGCGTTCACCGCCGGATGGTGCTCACGGGCGCGGGGGAGCGCCTGCTCGCCTCGGCGCAGCGCGTGCTCGGCGAGCTGACGCAGGCCGAGGCCGATCTCACCACCGCGGGAAGAGATCAGACCAACGGACTCCTTCGCGTGACGACGGAGTGCTACACCTGCTACCACTGGCTCCCCGGCGTGCTGCCCGGCTTTCGAGATCGCTGGCCGCAGGTCGAGGTGCGCATCGTTCCGGAGGTCACGCAGCGCCCGCTCGCGGCGCTGCTCGAAGGCAACGTGGATGTCGCGATCGTGAGTCGATGCCCGGAGAACCGGCGGATCACCTACACGCCGCTGTTCTCGGACGAGATGGTGATCGCGGTCGCGCCATCGCACCCGCTCGCGTCCAGAGGGTACGTCCGCCCGACGGATCTCGCGAAGGAGCACCTGATCCTGAACGACGCGCTCGACCGGAAGCTCTTCGTGCTCGAGCACGTGCTGCGCCCGGCGGGAGTGATGCCGGCGCGCGTCTCGCGCGTGCCGTTCACCGAGGCGATCGTCGAGCTCGTGAAGGGCGCCCTCGGCGTCACGGTGATCGCGCGCTGGGCGATCGCGCCGGCGCTCGCGGCCGGGACGCTCGTGGCGCTGCCGATCACTCGCAAGGGGATCCGGCGGGAGTGGCACGCGGCCACGCGCGCCGCGAAAGCGCCGCCGGCGCATCAGACGGCGTTCGTCGATCTCCTCGCGCACACCGCGTTCCCCACGCGAGGGAGCGCACGTGACGAGAACGGCAAGAACGCACCGGGCAAGACAAAGAGGCGCGTGACCATCGCTGGTCACGCGCCTCTCCGAGTCGAGCAGTAGCGGGGGCGGGATTTGAACCCGCGACCTTCGGGTTATGAGCCCGACGAGCTACCAGGCTGCTCCACCCCGCGTCAGTG
>CAMLEQ010000305.1 GCA_946479015.1 uncultured Gemmatimonadota bacterium
GCGAGCTGGCTCGGGAGGTGGAGCGGCGCCACGATCGTGACGCCGTGCTTCACGACGCTCTCCCCCGGCACGCTCAGCTCGCAGTTCCCCCCCTGCTCGGCGGCGAGGTCGACGATGGCCGATCCCATCTTCATCGCCCGCACCGTGTCTTCCGTGATGAGCACCGGCGCGCGGCGTCCGGGGACGAGCGCGGTGGTGATCACCGCGTCCGCCTGCGTGGCGTGCTTGTGGATGAGCTCCTTCTCGCGGCGGATGTGCTCGTCCTTCAGCTCCTTCGCGTAGCCGCCCGCATCCTCCGCCTCCTCGGCGGCGACGTCGAGCTCGACGAAGGCGGCGCCGAGGCTCTGCACCTGCTCCTTCACCGCGGGGCGCGTGTCGAACGCCTCCACCACCGCGCCGAGTCGGCGCGCCGTGGCGATCGCCTGGAGGCCGGCCACGCCGGCGCCGATCACCAGCACCTTCGACGGGCGGATCGTGCCGGCGGCGGTCATGAGGAGGGGGAAGAAGCGGCCCACCGCGTTCGCGGCGAGGAGCGCCGCCTTGTAGCCGGCGACCGTGCTCTGCGAGGAGAGCGCGTCCATCATCTGGGCGCGCGTGATGCGCGGCACCAGCTCGACGGAAACGGCGGTGACGCCGCGCTTGGCGAGGAGCTGGAGCGTGTCCGGGTCGCCGCGCGGGTTGAGGAAGCAGACCAGCGTGGCGCCGGGGCGCATCATGTCCACCTCGTGGGTGGAGAGCGCCTCGTCGTACGTGGGGCGCAGCACCTTCAGCACCACGTCGGCGTCTGCGTAGGTGGACGGCGCGTCCTGGGCGATGGAGGCGCCCGCGGCGCGGTAGGCCTCATCGGGGAAGCCGGCGCGGTCTCCGGCGCCGAGCTCGACCACCACCGTCGCGCCGTCCTTGACGAGGCGGGCGACGACGTCGGGCACGAGCGCGACGCGCCGCTCCCCCGGGACGATCTCACGAGGTACAGCGATTCTCATCGACACTCCATCGGTGGGTGAGCCGACGCCGTCGCGGAGGGCCGCGGGCGGCGTCGGTGCCAGCGTGTTGCCGAGCGAGGCGGGCGCGGACGCTCGCTGGAGCGCCGGCGCATGCGTCCACCGGCCATGCTCCACCCCGCCTCGACGTGCGCGGGGGACCGCCTCATGAGATTGCGCCCCGGAGACGGGCGGCGCAAGGCGCCCCGTTCAGGTTGCGGGACGGGCGCCCGTCCCGCATGGTAGGGGCGGGAGGACCGACTACGACGCCGTGCGGGAGCGCCTGACGCGATCCTGACGAAACTCGCGAAACTCCCGGCGGCGCTCGACGATAGTTTGACAAGGAGTGGGGACACGCGCGGGCCACGTATGCGGTAGCACCCTGGAGGGTACCGCCATGAGCAGCAGGCCGACACACAGCGTGGTGAGGTGGGGGCGGTGGGCGACGTGCACGACGTACGCGATGATCGCCACGATGGCCGCGAGCGCCGTGGGCTGCGCCACGGCCACTCCCGTGAGCGGGAGCGGCCCCCTGGCGAAGGACTCCGCCTCCGGAGACGTGTACGGGCCGAACGTGGCGGCGAAGCCCAGGCTCGGGACGGGGCCCATCACGACGGCGGAGCTGCGGTCCATCGGCGATCGCGACGCGTGGACGGCGATCACCATGCTCCGGCCGCAGTTCCTCCAGCACCGGGGGCGAACCAGCTTCCTGCTGGACAGCCCGGAGTCGCCCGAGGTGTACGTGGACGGGATGTACTACGGGCCGATGGAGTCGCTGAGGAGTCTACCGAGCAAGGAGCTGGCGGAGATCCGGCTGCTGAGCGTGGGGGACGCGGTGATTCTGTACGGGACGGGGCATACGGCGGGGGTGATCGACATCAGGTCGATGCATTGATTCGGGGGTGGGGGGCGGGGGCTGGAGGCCGGGGGGAGCTGGGGAGGGGCGGGGGCGGGGAGCGTACGGGGCGCGATCCTCTGAAACCCCATTCGGGGGTGCTGCGGGGAACGACTGGCGGTCGGAAGTTGAATGTGGGGGCGCCGCCGAGTACATTGTGCGGACTGTCCGCGAGTACCGCGGCGGACGGGACGTAGCGCAGCCCGGTAGCGCACCTGAATGGGGTTCAGGGGGTCGCGGGTTCAAATCCCGCCGTCCCGATTCATCTAACGTGATGCCCCGCTTGCCATTGCGGCAGGCGGGGCATTGTCGTTTCTGCCTCTGTCGACATCGGGATGAATTGGGTTCTTCCGCACTCTCAGGTGTGGGAGATCGCCGGTGATGAAGGGTGTGCCATCGCTCAGGCGGCGAGCCAGGCGCCGAGCGCGTTAGGATCGTGCGCGGTGAGCATCCGCCGGAGGTCGGCGGCGAGCGTTCGCACGGTCGTCGCTCGACTCACCCCAGCCTGGCGACTGATCGCGAGCGTGGAGAGGTGGCGCGCGTGGAGCGTGACGATCTGGTCGTGGGTCGCCCGGCGCCGCTCGCGGGTCGCGGTCTCGTGCCGCTCCGGCCGGCGTGGAAGCAGTCGGCGGGTGCCCTCTGGGCGCTGGGTCGCGTCCGGTGCGCCCTGCGCGTGGCAGCGTCGGCGCCGTCCCCGGCCCGGTCGCGACTGATGAGCGCCACGCCCGGGTGCGCCCGGAGCCACGCGGCAAGCGTCGCGGGCTCGCGGTCGGGGCAGAGATCGAGCACCTCGCGCCGCTCCGAGTCGACAAGGATGGTCCCGTAGCGCTGGCCCTTCCGCCACGCCCACTCGTCAGCCGGGCCGTCCGCCGCGCGTACGCCGCGGCGGTGGTGGGGAGCCGCTCGCAGACTGCGGCACGCGCCGCGCCGGGATCGGGCGGCCGACGGGAGGCCTTGACAATCTAGGTATCGGTGGCACATCCTCGGCGTATACCTAGACCATCTAAAGTATCTCCGAATGTCCGACAAGACCGAGCACCTACACGGGACGCTGGACGCGTTGATCCTGAAGACACTGTCGCGCGGGCCGCTGCACGGCTACGCGATCGCGCGCTGGCTGGAGGACACGACAGATGGCGCGCTGGTGATCGAGGAGGGATCGCTGTACCCGGCGCTGTACCGGCTGGAGAAGCGCCGCGTGATCGAAGCGGAGTGGGGGACCTCCGAGCTGGGGCGGCGGGCGAAGTTCTACGCGCTGACGCCGCGGGGGCGCGCGGAGCTTCGGCAGCGGACGGAGGAGTGGGCGCGCTTCGCGGCGGCGGTGTCGCGCGTGCTGCTGCCGGTGACCTGAGGTGGCGCGGTGAGTGACGAAGGGCACCGTCGCCCACGCCCTCAGGTGCTGCGGCCGCGCGTGCGCGACGAGGTGTCGGAGGAGCTGGCGTTCCACGTGGAGATGCGCACGCGCGAGCTCGTGCGCGGCGGAATGGACGAGGCGGCCGCGCGTGCGGAGGCGGTGGGTCGTTTCGGAAATCTGTCCGGCGTCGCGTCGGAGTGCCGGCGCCTGGGCGAGGAACGGGAGCGCGAGATGAGACGAACGGAATACCTGTCGGAGCTGGGGAGCGACGTGCGGTACGGCGCGCGGCAACTGCGCCGTGCGCCCGGATTCGCGGCGGTGGCCATCCTCACCCTCGCGCTCGGGATCGGAGCGACGACGGCGATCTTCTCCGTCGTGCGCGGCGTGCTCCTGCGGCCGCTGCCGTATCCGGCCGCGGAGCGGCTGGTGGTGCCTCGTTCGATCGACCTCGCGAGCGGCGATCGCTGGGAGGTGACGTACGCCGATTATCAGGACTGGCGGTCGGCCGGCGTCTTCTCGCACGTGGCGCTGTACCAGCCGACCCACGTGAATCTGGGCGGGGAGGGCCCGCCGGAGCGCATCGAGGGGGCGCGGATAACGGAGGACTTCTTCGCCACGCTGGGCGTCGCGCCGACGCTCGGGCGGACGCTGCGGCCGGACGAGTTCGTGGTCGGCTCTCCGCGGCGAGCGGTGATCTCGTATGGGCTGTGGCAGCGGCGCTTCGGTGGGGATCCGAACATCGTGGGCCGGTCGATCCGTGTGACGGGCGTGCCGGTCGAGGTGGTCGGCGTCTTGCCGCCCGACATGGGCTTTCCGTCCGCCAC
This sequence comes from uncultured Gemmatimonadota bacterium, assembly GCA_946479015.1. Next base: position 4,054 of record CAMLEQ010000305.1, read on the forward strand.
GGAAATATGGCTCCCGGTCAAGATCGCGCCGGAGGACGCCGCGGACTACGAGCGACGGGACAACTACGTGTTCGGGGGCATCGGACGCCTGGCACCGGGGCAAACGATCGAGCAGACGCGCTCGCGGCTGGCGACGCTGGCCAAGCGCATCGCGCGCGAGCTACCGGCAACGCGCGAGAACGTCTCGGTGACCGTGACGCCACTCGTCGCATGGATGGTGGGCGAGACGATGACCCGTGCGCTGTGGGTCTTCTTCGGCGCGGTCCTCCTGGTCCTGCTCATCGCCTGCGTGAACGTGGCGAACCTGCTGATGAGCCGCGCGGCGGCGCGCGGACACGAGCTCGCGGTGCGGGCGTCGATCGGCGCCTCACGCGCGCGCCTGTTGAGACAGTTGCTGACGGAGAGCCTCGTGCTCGCGCTGGCCGGCGGCGCGCTGGGCGTCGGGATCGCGTGGCTCGGCGTGCGCGTGCTGGTCGCGCTCGCGCCCGCGGACCTGCCGCGCTCGGCGGAGATCCATGTCGACCCGCTGGTGCTGCTCTTCGCGGCCGGAGTTTCGATCGTTGCCGCCGTGGCGTTCGGGCTGCTGCCGGCGCTGCGCGGCTCGCGGGAGGACGCGCTGGCGGCGCTCCACCAGGCGGACCGCCGGACGACGACCGGCGTGCGCGGCCGGTACCGGCGCCAGCTCCTGGTCGCGACGGAGCTGGCCTTGTCCATGGTGCTCCTCGTCGGAGCCGGGCTGCTGCTGCGCAGCTTCGACCGGCTGCGCGCCACCGATCCGGGCGTACGCACCGACCACGTGCTCACCTTCTCGCTGTCGCTCCAGGGCGAGAAATACGAGCGCGACGCCGTCAGCGAGGCAACGTTCCGGACGCTGCTGGATCGCCTGCGTGCGCTGCCGGGGGTCGAGCGGGCCGCTATCACGTCCGCGCTCCCCGTCGGCGGCGGTGGCTTCTATCTCGGACGCGCGTTCCTCGCCGAGGGGCGCCCCGAGCCGCCCGCCGGCAAGGACCTCGGCGCCCAATGGGTCGTCGC
>CAMLEQ010000306.1 GCA_946479015.1 uncultured Gemmatimonadota bacterium
CCGCCACACGCGTTTCCGGGTGGTCCAGCCACTAGGTCCTAGACCCCACCAGATCTTGCCTCCCCCCCATTCCCGCCATACTCTCCCCCCATGCCCCGCCCTTTCGACTTCCCTCCCTCCACTCAGCGCGGCGCGCGGATGCGGCAGTGGGGGCTCTGCGCTCACTGCGGCGAGGCGCTCGACGATCGATGGGAGCATGCCCATCACGTGATCCCCAACCAGATCGGGCGTCCGGGCGATGAGGCGGACGACTTCCTGCGCGGGGAGGCGAACTGCGTGATCATCTGCGAGGAATGTCACTCGGCGGCGCACGCGCATGGCGCCTATCGCTACGGCGCCGTGGCGCCGCCGAGCTGGTACCGGTATTCGCACGGTGCGCACGCACACGGCCGGCACGCCGCCTGGTGCCGCGAGGTCGAGGCGGAGTGGGAGCGGATCGCGCGGCGCTGACCGGCGCCCTCCTCCTCCTCATCGCCGGCTCGTGCAGGCCGGCGGCGCCGCGCCACGGCGTCGAGATCACCTTTTCCGGCAGCGCCCTGGGCACGGAGGGCGCGCTCATCGCGCGCCAGGTCGCGCGCTTCTCCCGCCTCCACCCCGGCATCCACGTGCGCGTCCAGCCCACGCCGGATGATGCCACCCAGCGTCACCAGCTCTACGTCCAGTGGCTGAACGCGCACGTGGGCGATCCCGACGTGCTGCAGCTCGACGTGATCTGGACAGCGGAGTTCGCCGCCGCCGGGTGGGTCCTCCCGCTCGACCGCTATCACCCCGTCACGGCCGACTTCTTCCCCGCCACCGTGGACGCGAACCGCTGGCGGGACACGCTGTACGCCATCCCCTGGTACGCCGACGTGGGGATGCTCTACTGGCGCACCGACCTCCTCGGCCACGCGCCCCGTTCGCTCGACGAGCTGATGGCCGTCACCGCGCCGACCGCGCGGCGCGGCACCGGAACGGCGTACGGCATCGTGTGGCAGGGCGCGCGCTACGAAGGGCTCGTCACCGTCTTTCTCGAGTACCTGGGTGCGTTCGGCGGGCGCATGATCGCCGACGATGGAAGCGTGACGGTGGATTCGCCGGAGGGGATCGCGGCGCTCACCCTCATGCGCGATCAGTTGCGCACGGGGCGGGCGCCGCCGGAGCAGCTCACCTGGCACGAGGAGGAGACGCGCTTCGCCTTCCAGAACGGCGAGGCGCTGCTCATGCGCAACTGGCCGTACGCGTACCCGCTGCTCGGCGACAGCGCGCGCTCGCGCGTGGCCGGCCGCGTGGGGGTGGCGGTGATGCCCGCCGCGCCGGGGGGCACGCCCACGGCGGCGCTCGGCGGATCGGAGCTGGCGATCAACGCGCACAGCGAGGCGCCCGACTCGGCGTGGGTGCTCGTGGCCTATCTCACCGCGCCGGCGCAGATGCTCGAGCGCGCGGTGGTCGGGGGATACTTTCCCACGCGCCCCGCGCTGTACGACGATCCGCGGCTGCGCGCCGCGCTCACCATCCCCGCGGACACGGCGCGCTCCATCGTGTACCACTCGCGACCGCGCCCCGTCACGCCGATCTACTCGCAGCTCTCCGAGCTGCTCCAGATCCGGCTGCACCGCGCGCTCTCCGGCCAGGCCACCCCCGCGGCGGCGCTGCATGACGCCGCGCGCGCCATGAACGAGCTGATGGACCGCACGCGCCTGCGCACGCTCATGGCGCGCCGGAGCACGCCGTGAGCACGGCGGTGAAGCCCGCGACGGGCGCGGCTCGCACGGCGAGCACCGCGGGCGCGGCGCGGGAGGAGCAGCGGCTGGCCTGGATGCTCGTGGCTCCGGCGCTCGGCGCGGTGGCGCTGGTGGCGATCTTCCCGCTGGCGTGGACTGTCTGGGAGTCGCTGCACCAGCACGATCTCCGCATGCCGTGGCTCGGGCGTCCGTTCGTCGGCGTGCGCAACTACGCCGCGATCGCCGGCGACGCACGATTCTGGAGCGCGCTCGCGCACACGGCGCTCTTCTGCGCGGTCACCGTCACGGCGGAGCTCGTGCTCGGCCTGGCGGTGGCGCTCGTGATGCACCGCGCCGCGCGCGGGCGCGGGATACTGCGCGCCGCGCTGCTCGTGCCGTGGGCCATCCCCACCGTGGTCGCCGGGCTGCTGTGGCGCTTCATGTTCGACGGACGCGCCTCCATCGCCAACGCGCTGCTCGTGGAGAGCGGGCTCGCGCGGCAGCCGGTGACGTGGCTCGTGCACGCCGCCACGGCGTGGGTGCCCGTGATGCTCGCCGACATCTGGAAGACCACGCCCTTCGTCGCACTCCTCCTGCTCGCCGGCCTGCAGGGGATCGACCCGGCGCTGTACGACGCGGCGGCGGTGGATGGCGCGGGGTGGTGGCGTCGCCTCCGCCTCATCACGATCCCGCTCCTCCGCCCGGCGATCCTCGTCGCGCTGATCTTCCGGACGCTCGACGCGTTCCGCGTGTTCGACCTCGTGTACGTGCTCACCGGCGGGGGTCCCGGCACGTCCACCGAGCCCGTGGCGCTGTACACCTTCGACACCCTCCTCCAGAACCTCGAGTTCGGCTACGGCGCGGCGCTGTCCGTGGTGGTGTTCGCGATCACCTTCGGGCTCGCGCTGCTCTACATGCGCGCGCTCGGCGAGCGCGCGGATGGCGCCGGCGCGCGGGGAGGCGCGCGCTCGTGAACGGCGCGGGACGCCGCCTGCTCCGCTGGGGGAGCGCCGCCCTGCTCGCGGCGTTCGCGCTCTTCCCCCTGTACTGGGCGCTCGTGGCGTCGCTCAGCCCGGAGGCGGAGCTCTTCCGCGCGCCCTCGCTCTGGCCGCGCACCCCGATCCTCGATCACTACCGCGCGCTGTTCGTCGAGCGCGACTTCGTGACGCCGATCCGCAACTCGCTCGTCGTCGCCGGCGCCACCACGCTGCTCTGCGTGGTGGTGGGATCGTGCGCGGCGTACGCCATCACGCGGCTCGCCTTCCGCGGCAAGCGCGCGGTGCTCGGCTTCGTGCTCGCGGTCACGATGTTTCCGCAGATCTCGATCGTGAGCCCGCTCTACCTGCTCCTGCGCGCCCTGCACCTCATCGACAGCTATCCCGGGCTCGTGCTCCCGTACCTGACGTTCGCCATGCCGCTCGCCATCTGGCTGCTCGTGAGCTTCTTCCGGCAGCTCCCGCACGAGATCGAAGAGGCGGCGTTCGTGGATGGCGCCTCGCGCTGGCAGAGCTTCACGCGCGTGCTCCTCCCGATGGCCGCACCGGGGATCGCCACCACGGCCATCCTCACGTTCATCTACTGCTGGAACGAGTTCCTCTTCGCGCTTTCCTTCACCCTCGGCCCGGAGCGGCAGACCGTGCCCGTCGCGATCGCGCTCTTCCGCGGCCAGTACCAGGTGCCGTGGGGAGAGATCCTCGCCGGCGCGGTGGTGGCGACGGCGCCCGTCGCGCTCATGGTGCTGCTCTTCCAGCGCCGCATCGTGCAGGGGCTCACCTCCGGCGCGGTCAAGGGGTGAGCGCGCCGACATCTGCTTGCGCTTTCCGGCAAAGCGTGTAGCGTGATACTCGTCAGGCCCGCGACGCAGCGGGCCGTCGTGCATCGAGGCACACTCCCACCTGGCACCATGCCCTCGTCACTCGTGTCGGGCCGCCGGCGCGGCTCGTTCCGTTCCGCCATCGCCGCCGCGGCGATCGTGGCGTTCACCCTGGCCTCCGCCGCCTGCCACGATGTGACGCGGCCGAGGGGCTTCTCCGGGATGTACTCCCTGATCAGCTACGATGGCCAGCCGGCGACGGGGTGGATCGTGCTCCCGCGGGACACGATCCGGTATTCGGTCGCCGAGGTGACCTTCAGTGATGACCATGCCGCGCGCCTCTTCTTCGTGGCAACGGACCGCTCGGCCACGGGAGTGCACTACGACAGCTCCGATTTTCGTGGAAGTTGGTCCGGTCCGACCGACTCGTACGTGGATTCATCCGGCACGTCGTGGGACGTGTACGAGGTCAGCGGATACGGAGGCTACGTCGACGTGCTCGCGCGCATCGACGAGGTGCGAATCGGCACGATGTGGTTCCACCGCCACTTCTGAGCGCTCCCCGAATGCCCCCTCGCGCCTCCAATCCCGTTCGTGCCCTCGCACTCCTCGGCGGCCTCGCGCTGCTCGCGCTGGCCGCCGCCGTCACGTTCGGCTTCGCCCTCGCCGCGCCGGTGGGAATGCTGATCGCCGCGGTCGTGCTCCACAAGCGAAAGCGGCGCTACTCGCGTGGCAGCGGGTGGGTGGGCGCCGTGGTCGCCACGTCGCTGGCACTCGGCGTCGCGTCCTCGCTGGCGCTGCGCCGCGTGCCACCGGGCACCTTCGAGAAGGTACGGCGCCAGGCGATCGGCGAGCGGCAGCGTCACCCGCCGCACGTACCGCGCGTGCTCCAGCGGATCGCCCCGCCGAGTCCCGCCACGCCGCTGATCCAGGCGAAAACCGACTCGCTCACGGCCACTCCCGGAGTGTTCTGGACGCTGACCATCATGGGGGCGCTCATCGCGTGCGGCATCATGGGAGCGATCGTGGGCTCCGCGGGATGGGCGTGCGCCACCATCGCGGCGTTCGGCATCCTCGGGCGGTGGCCGGGCGCGCGCCGCGCCCCGCCGGCCGACGACGCGGACTACGCAGCGGCGCTCACAGGCTGAACCGCCACACCCGCTCCCCCGTCTCCGGGGCCCCCACCGCGTGCGTCCGCACGCGGAACACTCGCTCGATGAGCGCCGGCGGAATCTCCGACGCCCGGTCGGTCTCGAGCACCACGCGCCCGCCGTCCATCACGAAGAACGCGTCGCCGTAGTGGAAGGCGACGTTCAGGTCGTGCAGGATGGCCACCACCGTGCACTCGCGCGCGAGCAGCCCGCGGGCGACGTCGAGCAGGTGGAGCTGGTAGTGCACGTCCAGGCTCGAGGTGGGCTCGTCGAGGAAGAGGTACTTCGGCTCGCGCGGCGCGTCCTCGTTCCAGATCTGCGCCAGCACGCGCGCGAGCTGCACCTTCTGCTGCTCGCCGCCGGACAGCGTGGAGTACGGCTGTGCCGCGCGATCCGACATGCCGACGA
>CAMLEQ010000307.1 GCA_946479015.1 uncultured Gemmatimonadota bacterium
TTCCATGGTGGTCTAGCGACTATGCCCTAGTCCCCCCGCCCCCCACCCTCACCGCCTGCACGAAATTCACCCTCGATAGCCCTCCCCGCGACACGTAGTGCGCCAGCTCCTCCGCGCCGAGCACCTCGCGCGCGATGGTGCGGTCGTCGCGGCCGGCGGCGATCCCCCGCTCGATGGCGGCGATGGTCTCCTCCAGCCAGTCGGCTTTCGCGAGGAGCGCATCCACCGGGTTCGGGACGAGGCCGCGGTGCGCGTCGAAGAGGCGCGCGGGGCGCAGCTCGGCCGCGGCGCGCACGCTGCGCGCGAGCGCGCGCGGATCCTCGCCAGGGTGCGCGACTCGCACCTTCACGCCGAGAAAGAGATCGCCGGCGAAGAGCGTCTCCCGCTCCGCGTCCCACACCACGTGGTGGTCCGCCGAGTGACCGGGGGTGGGGAGCAATCGCAGCGCGTCGGTGTCGAAGGGTGCCATCGGCGACGTGAGCCGTGGCGGCGTTCCCCAGATCACGCGGCGGTAGAGGCCGAGCGGCGGGTGCGCGGCGAGCGCGGCGCGCGTGGCCTCCGAGGCACCGATCGGGAGCCGGCCGCGCGCCGCGAGCTCCACGTTTCCCGCGTGGTCCTCGTGGTAATGCGTGAGCAGCACCCCGCTCGGGCGTGCTCGGTCGAGGAACGCGGCGAGCTCGCGGGCCACGGCGGGGAAGCCGAGGTCGATGAGCACGCCGCGCACGAGGAACGCGCTCACCCCGTAGCCGATGGAACGGCTGATCCGCGTGGACATCACCACACGGGTGACGTCGTCATGGCGTTCGAGGGTGAGCATCCACGAAGTCTACGCCCCCGGCGTGCCGGCACGGCAGGGGGCCGTCGCCGTGGACCGGCCGTCACCAGGGTGGACAGGGCGCGCCCCCGCGCCTACTATAAATCATGCTCCATACCGAGACGATCGGCGGCGACACGCGCGTCCGCGCCCTGGCGGGCGCGGCGGCCCGTGCTGGGTGGTCTGAAGCTTGCTCCGCCGGTCGTGGCGGCGCCGCGCTCGATGCGCGCGCCGGATCGGAGTTCGCGCTCGGCTAGCGACTGCGGCGGGAGAGCTGCTTGGCACAAGCGCCCGGCCCCCCACTGGCCGGGCGCTCCACTTTTTTGCTGTGACAATCCCATGATCGAAGAGCTGAAGCAGAAGCTGGAGGCGGAAGTCAATCGCCTGCAGCACGAACTGAACGTCACGCTGCCGAACGAGATCAGGAAGGCGGTGGAGCTCGGCGACCTGCGCGAGAACAGCGAGTACAAGTCGGCGCTGGAGCGTCAGCAGTTCGTGCAGGCGCGGCTCGGCCAGCTCCGGCAGCGACTCAGCAAGCTCTCGCAGATCGACGTCACGCAGATCCCCGCGGACAAGGTGGGACTCGGCTCCCGCGTCACCGTGGAGGATCAGAAGACGAAGGGTACCGAGGTCTACAACCTCGTGTTCGGCGACGCGGTGGAGTTCGAGGAAGGGCACGTGACGATGGCGTCCCCGATCGGACGCGCGCTCATCGGAAAGGGCGTGGGTGACGTGGCCGTGCTCAAGCTCCCCGCGATCACGCGGCAACTGAAGATCGTCGATCTGCAGACCATCCATCAGCAGGTGGCGCTCGAGGAGTGAGCGCGGCGCCGCCGGCGCGTGCATGGTGACGACGGAGGGGAGGGCGCCGATCGCGGCGCCCTCCCCTCCGCGCACGTGCCCCGTGGAGCGCAGCCAGGCAGGCCCCCTGGACAAGTCGAACGGCGGAACATACGATCCTGGCGACCTCATCCTTCGCGAGGCTCCGCTGATGCCAGCCGTCGAGCTGCGGCCGCGTTCCGTCGCCGCCATGATCGACACCGTGGTCCACCTCATGCGGCAGCGGTACGCCGATTACTTGGTGGTCGCCATCGTCCCCGCGCTCCCCGCGTTCCTCGTGCTCGCCTTCGCGCCAGAGTCCGCGCTCACGCTGGCCACGCGGCTGTGCCTCGTGTTCTCGCAGCCGGTGACCGCGGTGGCGACCGCCGTGCTCGTCAGCGGCGCGTACCGGGGAGAAACCACCACCACGGGGGAAGCGCTCCGGAAAGCCGGCCGCCTGCTGCGCTCGTCGATCAACGTCAACATCTCGCGGGGCGTCCTCGTCCTGCTGGGCGCCCTGTTGCTGATCGTCCCCGGCTTCATCGTGCTCGCGTGGGTGTACGTGGCGCTCGTGGTGCTCGCGCTCGAGGGCACGGACATCAACGGCTCCCTCCGCCGCTCGCGCGAGCTCGCGCGCGGCTCGGTGGGGCGGATCTTGGGGACGTGGCTCGCGGTGACGGTCGCCTACTTCGTCGCCGTGCTGTCGTTCGGCTTCGTGGTGGGGTGGATCGCCGGCCTCACGGTGCACCACCTGTCGCCCCGGCTGGCGGAGGTGGCCGGCACACTCGGCACCCTGATCTTCCTTCCGCTCGCCATGATCGCGCCGGTGGTGGTCTACCACGACCTGCGGATCCGCAAGGAAGGGCTCGATCTCGAGCTGCTCGCCGCGGACATCGATCGGGACGTGGCGCAGCAAGCGGGCGTTCCCGCCGTGGGGGCGATCGCGCCCGAGACCTGAGGGGGCGCTACCGCTCGATCCCGAACATCCGCGCCACCTCCTTGCCGTAGCGCGCCAGCTCCCCGTCGATCTGGTCGGTGTGCCAGCCGAGGAGCGGCGCGACCACGCGCGCCACCGCCGGCGCGGCGGCCATGCCGTGGTCGCGCGTCTCGAACGCGACGTGCAGCCGCCGGATGAGGAGGTCGGCGAGCGTGAGCGCCATCTCGTGCTCCACCGCCCAGTGCAGCTCGGCCACGATGTACGGCAGGCCGGGAGCCACCTGCGCGGCCAGGGCGTGGTTGCTGCCGACGATCGCCCACACCTCGCGCCACTCGGTGCCGTAGGCGTGCACCAGATGCTCGGAGAGGCCGCGGATGCCGATCGACGCCCGCGCCATCTCGAGCTCCCGGTCGAGCGATGCGATCTCGCCACCGGGGAGCGGCACGCGGTCGGTGGGAGCGCGCGGGGCGCCGATGCCGAGCGTCCTCGTCACCTCGTCCACCACCTCGGCGGCCATCGCGCGGTACGTGGTGAGCTTGCCGCCGCTCACGGTGAGGAGGCCGGGGCGCGTCCATGCCAGCGCATGCTCGCGCGACACGCTCCCCGGCGCACCGTCGCCGGCGGCGACGAGCGGGCGGACTCCAGCCCACGCGCTCACCACATCCGAGGGGGCGAGGTGCGCCGCGGGGAAGTACGCGTTGGCCGAGCGGAGCAGATACGCGACGTCCGCGCTCGTGGCGCGGACGCAGTCGAGCGGGCCCGCGTAGTCGGTGTCGGTGGTGCCGATGATCGTGAGCCAGCCGCCGGGGAGGATGAACATCACGCGGCCATCGATGGGCGACGTGATGGTGAGCGCGCCCTTCGCGCCGATGCGGTCGCTCGGCACGGCCACGTGCACCCCCTTCGTGCCGCGCAGCTCCGGCGCGGCCTCCGGATCGGCGAGGCGGCGCACCGCGTCGCTCCACGGCCCGGTGGCGTTCACCACCGCGCGCGCGTCCACGCGCACGCACCGGCCGCCGAGTGCGTCGAGCACCTGCGCGCCGCGCACGCTCTCGCCGTCGAGCACCAGCTCCCGCACCGCGGCGTGGTTGAGCACCACCGCGCCCGCGCGCGCGGCGGCGCGGAGGGTGGCGACGGTGAGACGCGCATCGTCGGTGCCGGCGTCGAAGTAGCGCGCGCCGCCGCGCAGCCCGAGCTGGCGCAGTGCCGGCTCGAGCGCGGAGACGCGCCGGATGCCGAGCGGGCGGTGGCCGCCGATGTTGCGGAAGAGCGCGAGCGCGTCGTATAGAAAGAGTCCGGCGCGCAGCTTCCACATCGGCACGCGCGCGTGCTCGTACACGGGCCAGAGGAACTCGAGCGGGCGCACGAGGTGCGGCGCGATGCGGAGGAGCGTGCGCCGCTCGCGGCTCGCTTCATACACGAGGTGCAGCTCACCGTGCTCCAGGTAGCGCAGGCCGCCGTGCACGAGCCGCGACGAGCGGCTGGACGTGCCGCTGGCGAAGTCGTCCCGCTCCACCAGCGCCACCGAGAGTCCGCGCATGGCGGCGTCGCGGGCGATGCCGGCGCCGGTGATCCCGCCGCCGATCACCAGGACGTCGAACGGCTGGCGACCGAGCGCGTCGAGCGCCGCCGCGCGCGAGCGGGCGGAGAATCCGGCGTGGCGCGTCGCCGTCACGTGGCGCTCCGGGCGTGGCGCGCCGCGTGAGCGACCGCGAGCGCTGGGAGGCGCGGCACCTCGCCGCGGGGGACGCGTCTCCCGGGGAGCCGTCGCCGTGGGTGATGTCGCGGGCACTCGCGCTGGGTTCGGGCGGGGTGGCACTCGACCTCGCGTCCGGGCGCGGACGTCACGCCGTTCCGCTGGCGGCCGCCGGCGTGCGCGTGGTGGCGGTGGACATCAGCGAGCACGCCGTGCGCGTCGCGCGGCGTGCGAGCCTGGGGGCGGTGCACGGCGTGGTGGCGGATGCCAGCGCGCTCCCATTGCGCGCCGGCGCCTTCGACGTCGTGCTCTGCGTCCGCTTCCTGGACCGTGTCCTCCTGCCGCGTCTGCCGCATCTGCTGCGCCCCGGAGGCGCGCTCGTGTGCGAGATCTTCACCGACGCGCAGCGAACACTCGGGCGGGGACCAAGCGACCCAGCCCACCTCCTCCGTGCGGGCGAGCTGCCGGCGCTCGTCCATCCGCTGCGCATCGTCGAGTACCACGAGGGCCTCGCGCGCGATCTCTCCGTCCAAGACTATGTCGCCCGCATCGTCGCGGTCAATGACGGAGGTCGCCTCGGCGCCACGGAACAGACGAGTACGCACGTTTCGTGCTAAGGCCGAGTACGGGACGCGGGGCGGGGGACGCGGGGCGCGGGCTGGTCGGGAGGGATCGCGATCACCAGGCGTGCTCCGCGTCGCCGCGAGGCGGATCGACGTCGTTCCCCCGCGTCCCGCGTCCCGCGTCCCCCGCCCCCGCTTCCCGCTTCCCGCTTCCCGCTTCCCGC
>CAMLEQ010000308.1 GCA_946479015.1 uncultured Gemmatimonadota bacterium
TCCGCGAGATCGGCTTCCGCTTCGCCGTGGACGACGCGGGGAGCGGCTACGCGGGCCTCGGCTCGATCGCCAACCTCGAGCCCGACTTCATCAAGCTCGACATCTCGCTCATCAACTCGATCGACACCAATTTCATCAAGCAGAACCTGGTGGAGACGATGGTGGGCTTCGCGCAGGAGCAGGGGGCGATGGTGATCGCCGAGGGGATCGAGCGGGCGGAGGAGCTGGACACGGTGCGGAAGCTGGGGGTGCCGCTGGTGCAAGGGTTCTTCCTGAACCACGCGGAGAAGAGACTGACCGGGAGAGTGTAGGGTGTAGGTAGGGCGGGTAGGACGGAGGAGTGGGGCGCGTGTGGCGTGTGGGAGACTGACGGGACGAGGAGGGAGGTAGAGCGCGTGTAGGGTCGTGTGTAGGTGGACTCTCTCTACATCCCGCACTACACGCGCTCTACATCGCCCCTCTACCCGTCAGTTCCCCACACGCCACACGAGTTGCTCGGTGGTCCAGCGACTACACACCACCCCCCTCCAGCAATACCTCCACCAGCCCCACCGATCTTTCCGCCGCGCCCAATCCTTGTTGCACCACCTCCCTCGCCGCGCCGCCGGCTTCGGTGCGGGCAGCAGCGGAGGCGAGCCATCCCTGGAGCACTGTCGCCAGCGCTGCCGCGTCGGGGGATGATGCGCCGCCGCCGGCGCGGAGCAGCAGCCGGGCGTCGCGGCTCGCGGCGAAGCGGGGGCCGAAAGACACCGGGGCGCCGAAGGCGGCCGGCTCGAGCACCGAGTGCAGACCGGCGGCGTGGAAGGCGCCGCCCACGTAGGCGGCATCGGCGAGCGCGTACAGCTCGCCGAGCACCCCCACGCGATCCACGAGCACCACGTCCGCCCCGGCCGCGTCGGGCGCGCCGAGCCGCGCGAGGCGGAGCCCCGCGGCGGCGGCCCACCGCTCCACCGGCTCGAGGTGCGATGGGGTGGGCTCGTGCGGCGCGATCACCAGGCGCGCATCCCGCACGCGCTCGCGCACGCGCTCCCAGGCGGGGAGGAGCACCGCGTCGTCGGCGGGCCAGGTGGAGCCGGCGACGAGCGTGGGGCGCTCGCTCGCGAGCGGCGCGAGCAGCGCGCCGGCGCGCTCGGCCGCGGCGGCGCGCGCCCACACCTGGTCGTAGCGGGTGTCCCCCGTCACGCGCACCACGTCGGCGCGCACGCCGAGCGCCACCAGCCGCTCCGCGTCCTCGGCGTCGATGGCCCCCACCGCGTCGAGGCGCGCGTACGCCTCGCGCAGGAGCGCCACCGCGAGCGGGGAGCGGCGCCCGGAGTCCGCCGCGAGCGTGGCGCTGAGCAGTCCCAGTCGCACGCCGCGCCGCGCCGCCTCGCGCGTGAGCGCGGGCCACACATCGAGCTTGCTGAACACGAGCGCGCGCGGGCGCAGCGCGTCGAGCGCCGCGCGTGCGTCGCCCGCGGTGTCGAAGGGGAGATAGTCGGTGAAGTCGGCGCCCAACGAGCGCGCGAACCGCTCGGCGCTCGGGGAGAAGTGCGTGTACGCCACCTGGAGCGCGGGGCGCGCCGCGCGTAGCCGCTCGAGCACCGGGCGCGCCTGGAGTCCCTCGCCCACCGATGGCGCGTGCATCCACAGGAGCGCTCTCGCGGGATCGCGCCCCGTGCGCGCCCACGCGGCGTAGCGCGCGCGGATGCCGCGGCGCGCGCGCAGGGCACGCCACGTCTTGCCGTCGCGCTCGGGCGCGAGCGCCGCGGCGAGACGCGCGCCCTGCGCGGCGCCGGCGTAGAGAACGCGGAGGAGCACCGAGGACACTGTGCGGCGCGGCGGGCGGTGGACCGCCCGCGCGCTCACTTCGCCGCCGTCTTCAGCGCCTGATCGAGCGCCTTCCGGAACACCTCCGTCGGCTGCGCCCCGGCGATCAGGTGCCCATCGATGAGGAACGACGGTGTCGAGTTCACCCCCGAGTCCTCGGCGCGGTCCACGTCCGCCTGGATCAGCGGCCGCAGCGCGTGGCTCGAGACGCACTTGTGGTACGCCGCGGTGTCCGCGCCCACCGAGGCGGCGAGCGAGTCGAACAGCGCGCCGGGGGTGGCGCTCCCCTCCCAGCGGGTCTGCGTGGCGAACAGCGCGTCGTGCATCTCCCAGAACTTCCCCTGCGCGGACACGCACATCGCCGCCTCGGCCGCCGGCCACGCGTTCCTGTGGCCGGGGAGGGGGAAGTTGATGTACGCCAGCCGCACCTTCCCCGGCTTCACGTACTCGCGCACGATCGCCGGATAGCTCTCCGCGTGCCACTCGCGGCAGTAGGGGCACTGGAAATCGCTCACCTCGACCATCCAGAGCGGGGCGCTCGGGCTCCCCTGGATGCGCCCGTGGTCGGCGCGGCGAATGAGCGCGGTGTCGCGTGGCGTGGTGTCGCGCGCGGCGGTGGTCGCCGCGCCGGTCGACGCGGCGGCCGGAGTGCGCGGGCGGGGCGTCGCGTTGGCGTTGTCGGAGCCGCCGCACGCGGCGCTTACGAAGGTGGCGCAGAGGGCGCCGAGCAGCGTGATTCGCATCAACGGCATGGATCCTCAGAAGTCGGACGGAACGCGGCGCAGCGCGTTGCTGCGCCGGTCGAGAATGTAGGTGTACTGGCCGGAGGAGGCGAGCGCCGAGGCGAATCCGAGGCCGCGCGCGAGGCCGAGCGTGCGGAGCGCGCCGCTGGAGACGTCCAGCACGTACACCCCCTCGGGCCCGGCGGCGACGAAGAGACGTCCGTCGGCGAAAGCGACGTCGTACACGAAGTGGGCGATCCCCCACGTGGCGATCGGATGGATGATGGCGGGATCGGGGGCGGCGTAGAGGCGGATGCCGCGCTCCCCGAGCGCCACGGCGACGGTGTCGTTGGTGACGGAGAGGCCGCGGCCGGCGCCGTCGAGGGGCGTGGCGCCGGCGCGCGCGAGCGAATCGCCCTCGAGGCGGAGCGCGACGAGCTCGCGATCGGTGGCCGCCCAGACGAGCGAGCGCGCGGAGTCGATGGCGAGCGCGCGCACCGTGGAGCCCACGCCGATCCCCGGCCACGCGCGCGTGGTATCCGAGCCGAGGGGGGCGACCTCCACCCGGTCGCCGACGCCGAAGACGACGCGATCGCGCACGGCGGCGGTGGCGCCGACGTCCCCTTCGCGCACCAGCTCTCCGGGGCCGGTGCGCGGTGGGTAGAGGTAGAGCCCCACCGGAGAGCCGAGCGCGATCCACCCCGTGCGGGGCGCGACGGTGATGGTGACGATGCCGCGGAGTCCGGCGGCACGGCGCGCGCCCGCGCGCAGCCCGTTGTCGGTGCCGAAGAGCTGGACGCCCACGCTCCCGGCGACGGCGACGGTGGAGTCCCGGGCGGCGAGCGCGGTGGGCTCGCCGTCGAGATCGACGGCGATGCTGACGGGGTGGAGCGGCGGGACGCCGCGGTACCGGCTGTAGTAGGTGAGGTCGTACTCGCGGCCGATGAAATAGCCGAAGAGGGCCCCGCCCGCGGCGGCACCGATCACGAGCTCGGCGCCGCCCCCCTTGGCGGCCTTCGCGTAGGCCCCGCCGGCGGCCGCGCCGATGAGGGCACCGGCGATGGCGAAGATCGTCTTGCGGGGGGTGCGGTGCGGCATCTCCGGCCCCTGTTGCGCGGCGGCGGAGCGTGGGGTGACCGGGGCGAGCGTCACCGCGCCGAGGAGCGCGAGGGCGAGGGTGCGGCGGGGCGCGAGAAACCGATGACGCGCACCCACTGGAGCGGGGCTCGCTGGCGGGGCGTTCACGAAGCGTTGACGAAAAGCCATGAGTGATCCGCGCGCGCGGGGGCCGGCGTGAGCGTGCTGCGCGCCCGCAGGCGTCCGCGAGGGGGCGGGGGCGGGGGGCGCGAGCGGTGAGCGGGGGTGCGATGGGCCCGCCGCTTCCGGACTAAAGTAGGCCGCGGTCGTGCGGGTTCGCCAGCCGGGAACATGCGGCGGCACCGCGAAACGGAAGGGGGTGCACACTCCGTGACGCATTATTGACACGTTCCGGACGCATCCGTATGTTCGGGCCGACTCTCTCGCAGAGCCCGACAGCATCTATTCCTTGCCTCCATTACCGGTCGAGCGCTCACTCCCTGCCGAAGCGACGCCGGTCTCGACTTGCCGGAGCGTTCCCGCTCCCACGCGATAGATCTCGTGTCCCCCCGCAGGTCAGTTCCACATCACACGCCGGAGGTGATCAACCCGTAGGTCTGAAAAGTCGGCTCGTCGCCACACGACCGTAGGCGACGTGTGAATCCCATTGCTGTCGGACGACACACCTTTTGGAAGAGGTGGCAAGGAGGAAGAATGGGACGTTTCGTTCGGTCCGCCCTCGCGCTGGCGTGCGCGACGGCGCTGCTGCCCGCATGGGCATCGGCGCAGGAGAGCACGACCATCAGCGGGCGGGTCACCAGCGAGGCTGGTGTCCCGCTGAATTCGGTCAGCGTCTTCATCGAGGGCATGAGTGTCGGAAGCCTCAGCCGCGATGATGGACGCTACACGTTCACCGTCCCCTCGGCCCGCGTGCGCGGGCAGCAGGTGACGCTGACGGCGCGCCTCATCGGCTTCAAGGCGCAATCGGCGCAGATCACGCTCAGCGCCGGCACCATCACGCACGACTTCGTGCTCGCCGCGAACCCGCTCAAGCTGGGCGAGGTCGTGGTCACCGGCGCGGGGACGCAGACCACCCGCGAGAAGCTCGGCAACGTCATCAACACCGTGGACTCGGCGGCGATCTCGCGCAGCAACGAGTCCAACGTCGTGAACGCGATCGCCGGCAAGGCGCCGAACGTGAACATCACGTCGCAGTCCGGCGAGCCTGGCGCCTCGAGCTACATCCGGATCCGCGGCATCAAGTCGCTCCACGGGAACGGGCAGCCGCTGTTCGTGGTGGACGGGGTGCCGATCGACAACTCGACCACGGCCACCGAGGATCCCACCGCCGGCACCGTGGCGCCGAACCGCGCCTCGGACATCGACCCGAACGACATCGAGTCG
>CAMLEQ010000309.1 GCA_946479015.1 uncultured Gemmatimonadota bacterium
GCGTGGGCATGTAGCAGAGCGCGTACGCGATGAGCAGCGGGTAGAACGCGCCGAACGTGCCTTGGGTGGAGGCGAGCCAGAGGAGCACGCCCCCCGCGAGGTGGAGCGCGGCGAGCAGCCGCTCGCTGGCGAAGAAGCGGTCGGCCACCATCCCGATGAAGAACGGCGAGATCATCGCCGCGATCGCCGTCGCGCCGTAGGCGAGCCCCACCTGGGTCCCATCGAAGCGGAGCGTGGTGCCGAGCCAGGTGCCCATGGTCACGAACCACGCACCCCACACGAAGTACTGGAGGAACATCATCGCCGACAGCCGCACGCGAACGCCGTTCATGCGCTTCCCTCGTGGCCGGGGTCAGTATCTGAGATGCCGCAGGTACTCGTAGCTCTCCCGTACGTCGTCGAGCGGCGACGGCGGATCGTCGTGCTCCACGAACACGTGCGCGATCCCCGCCTCGCTCGTGCGGGCGAAGATCGCGCGGAAGTCGATCGTCCCCTTCCCCACGTCCACCATCTGGCCGGTGGCGGTGATGTCCTTCGCGTGCACGAGCGGGAAGCGCCCGGGGTGGCTCGCGAAGTACGCGAGCGGATCGCCCCCCGCCTTCACGATCCAGTAGAGGTCCAGCTCCATGCGCACCAGCGACGGATCGCACTCGGCGAGCAGCAGGTCGTAGGGGACGATGCCGCCGGCGATCGGCGCGAACTCGTAGTCGTGATTGTGGTAGGCGAGCTGCACGCCCGATTTCAGCGCCGTCTCTCCCGCGCGGTTCAGCTCCGCCGCCACGCGCCGGTAGCCGTCGGGGGTGCGGTCGCTCTCGTCGATCCAGGGGCAGACGATGTAGCGCTGGCCGAGCGCGTGCGCGTCGTCCAGCGCCGCGGGCCACCGCTCGCGGATGTCCTGCATGGAGATGTGCGACGACGGACACTTCAGCCCGTGCCGGTCGAGGATCGCGCGCATCTCGCGCGCCGTCTTCCCGTGCAGCCCCGCCAGCTCCACCTCGGCGTAGCCGATGCGCGCGAGCGCGGCGAGCGTCCCCTCCACGTCGCGGTCCATGAGCGCGCGCACGGTGTAGAGCTGGATGCCGATCGGCCCGAGCGTGCGCTGACCCTTCTCCTCGAGCGGCGACGAGCACGCCATCGCGAGTGGCGCGGTGCCGGAGAGCATCCCCACGGACGCAGCCGCCCCGCCGAGGAGGCGGAGGAAGTGGCGGCGGGAGAGTGCACAGGTGTCGCGCAAAGCCGGAGCTCTGGTACGGGGACGGCGTCGAAGCTACGGAACGAAGGGGCGGAAGGCCAGGAGTAGGAGGTAGTGTGTAGTCGCTAGACCACCGTGAAACGCGTGTGGCGTGTAGAAGGCGGTCGTAGGCGAGAGGAGATGGGTAGAGCGCGTGTAGGGCCGGATGTAGAGAGACTTCGCCTACATCTCAACCTACACGCGCCGTACCTCCCTCCTCTTTCCGTCAGTTCCCCACACGCCACACGCGTTTCATGGTGGTCCAGCGACTACACACTATCTTCTATAGAGAATGCCTTTCCCATTCGACATCCGCCCCTCCCCCATTCAGGGCGTCGGCGCTTTCGCCACCACCGCTATCCCCGCCGGCGTCCGTCTCATCGAGTACACCGGCGAGCGCCTGACGCCGGCGGAGGCGGATGCGCGCTACCCCGACGTCCCCGGCGAGCGCCATCACACGTATCTCTTCGCCATCGACGATGACGTCGTGATCGATGCCGCCGTGGACGGGAACGAGGCGCGGTTCATCAACCACTCGTGCGACCCCAACTGCGACGCCGTGATCGAGGACGGGCGCATCTGGATCGACACCATCCGCGACGTGGCGCCCGGAGAGGAGCTCGCGTACGACTACGCGTACGTGCTCGAGGAGCGGCATACACCGGCGGCGAAGCGCCGCTTCCCCTGCCACTGCGGCTCCGCTCGCTGCCGCGGGACGATCCTCGCGAAGAAGCGCTGAGCGCGGGGCTTCCGCGCCGTCGCGACGGCGCGCAAACTACTGGTCCTCTTCTGCAAGGAGCGACCATGACCACCAGCGCCAACGCGTCGACGGCCGCCGGCGCAACGTCCACGGCCAAGCAGGCATTCCTCGACACCTACGACCGCGAGCACGCGACCACCATGCGTGTGCTCCGCGCCTACCCCACCGACAAGCTCGACCTGCGCCCGCACGCGATGTGCAAGACGGCGCGCGAGCTCGCCTGGGTGTTCGTCGCCGAGCGGCGCCTCGGCACCCTGGTGTTCAACAACGCGCTCGCCGCCGGCGGCGCGCCCCCCGCGCCCGTGCCGCCGCCCGAGTCGTGGGACGAGCTGCTCGCCGAGATCGAGCGCGCGCACCGCGACTACAGGGAGCTCGTGCGAAAGACCCCGGACGACCAGCTCCACGCCACGGTGAAGTTCTTCACCGCGCCGAAGACGATGGGCGACGTGCCGCGCATGAATCTTCTCTGGAGCTTCCTGCACGACGAGATCCACCACCGTGGGCAGTTCTCGATCTATCTGCGCATGGCGGGCGGGCGGGTGCCGTCGATCTACGGGCCCACCGCGGACGAGCCGTGGATGTGAGCGCGGCGCCGCGCGACTGACGCACACGATTGGCGAGCGCGGCTCGCGGCTCCCGGCGATCGGGAGTCGCGAGCCGCGCTCGCGGTCAGCCGCCGCTACGCCCGCGCCATCACGATCCGGTCCACCTCGGCGAGCTCCTCGTCCGTCAGCGTCCACCCAGCCGCCGCGGCGTTCGCCTTCACCTGCTCCGGCTTCGTCGCTCCCGCGATCACCGACGCCACCACGGAGCGCGAGAGGAGCCACGAGAAGGCGAGCTCCAGGATCGTGTGTCCGCGCGCCTCGGCGAACGATATCAGCTCCTCCACGATCTCGATGTTCTCGTCGTTGAGCAGCTCTCCGTGCCAGCCGGACTGGATGCGGCTCCCCTGCGGCGCAGGGCGTCCCTTGCGGTACTTCCCGGAGAGCAGCCCGCTCGCGAGCGGGAAGTACGGGATG
The DNA here is from genome assembly GCA_946479015.1 of uncultured Gemmatimonadota bacterium. The sequence continues at coordinate 3,011 of CAMLEQ010000309.1, forward strand.
AACGCGATCCCGAGGCGCTCGCACTCGGGGATCACCTCGCGCTCCGGCTCGCGGTGCAGCAGGCTGTACTCGTTCTGCACGCTCACGAAGCGCGCGGCGCCGGGGCGCACCGCCCGCTCCGCTTCGCGGAGCTGCTCGGCGGAGAAGTTCGAGCAGCCGATCTCGCGCACCTTCCCCTCGCGCACCAGCTCGTCCATCGCGCCCAGCGTGTCGGCGATCGGCACGGTGGGGTCGGGGGTGTGGAGCTGGTAGAGGTCGATGTGGTCGGTGCCGAGCCGGCGCAGGCTGTCCTCAGCGGCCTGTCGCACGTACTCCGGGCGCGCTCCCTTCCGCCGCTCGTCCACTTTCATCCCGAACTTCGTCGCCAGCACCACGTCACTGCGCCGGCCGCCGAGCGCGCGGCCGAGATACTCCTCGCTCTTCGTGCGGCCGTAGATGTCGGCCGTGTCGAAAAAGGTGATCCCCGCGTCGAGCGCCGCGTGCACCACCGATGCCGTGGCGGCCTCGTCGAGCTTCTTCCCGAAGTTGTTGGTGCCGAGGCCGACCACCGAGACCTCGAGCGATCCGATCCGTCGCGTGTCCACCGTGTGCCCTCCATCCGATCGTGTTCATGGTCCCCACAGTCGCTCGCACCCGCCGTGCCGCGCGCCGCGGCGGAGCGGTCGCTCCGGCGCCCGGCGGAAAGCGGGCGCGCGCGGCGATCCGTTCCGGCGAGCGTGCTCTGGCGGTGGGCCGTCCAGGGCGAGTATCGTCACGCGATGAACATCGGGCGACGCGACTTCCTCGCCAGCGCGGCGGCGCTCGCCGTCATCGCCCTCTCCGCACCGCCGTCACACGATAGGGAGCACCGCGCATGTACGGATTGATCGGGAAGATCACCGCCGTCCCCGGGCAGCGGGACGCATTGACCGCGATCCTGCTCGAGGGGACGGTCGGGATGCCCGGGTGCCTGAGCTACATCGTGGCCACCGACCCGGCCGACGAGAACGCACTCTGGGTCACCGAGGTGTGGACGGACAAGGCGAGCCACGACGCCTCGCTGTCGCTCCCTTCGGTGCGGCAGGCCATCGCCAGGGGGCGCCCGCTGATCGCGGGGTTCGGCGAGAGCTTCGTCACCACACCCGTGGGTGGGCAGGGGCTGGGCGCGGATGCCACGAAATAAAAAAACCCCGCCAGGGCCGGAGCGCTGACGGGTCGATCGGGGGCCGAGATAACTATTTCGGCTCTGCGATTCAAGCATACCGCGATGCTTTCATCTGCGCAAGAGGCGTATCTTGGCCGCCTTCGCTTTCAACTGACCGAAGCGCGCCTGACGCCGTACCTGAAGAAAGCCAGAGGCGACGTCGATTGCGCGCTGGCGCGATACTACTGGAACATCCGACTGTGCAAGGCCTTCTATCCTCTGCTTCAGGAGCTCGAGATCGCACTTCGGAACAATCTCGATCGCGCCTTTGCCGCAGCGCATCACGTCACACGCTACAGAGACGTCGTGTCCTGGCTCGACAGCACGCCAGTCGTCGTCGTACACAAAGAGGGCCAGGAGGACATTGCGCGAGCGAAGGAGAACTGAACCGCACGACGTGCCACACAGAAATAGCGGGGAGTTACCTCCCTACGGCGCCGCCTCGTGGAACTTCACCGCCGTCTCGCGCTCCTCGGTCCACCTGAGCAGCCACTGGTTCTCGAACAGGATCACCGGGTGCCCCTTGGCGTCGTAAAGCCGCATGCGCCCGCGCTCCATCATCAAGCGGTCGATGTCGGCTTCGCGGCCGGTCACCCAGCGCGGGTAGCGGTAGGCGATCGGCTCCAGGCGGCAGGGCGCGCCGTACTCGTGCTCGAGGCGGTGGAGCATCACGTCGAACTGGAGCAACCCCACGGCGCCCACGATCGGCGTGGGACCGGAGATGTCGGTCCCCGACGTGAAGAACACCTGCGCCGCCCCCTCCTCGCTGAGCTGGCGCAGCCCGGTGTCGAGCTGCTTGCGGCGCATGGGGT
>CAMLEQ010000310.1 GCA_946479015.1 uncultured Gemmatimonadota bacterium
CCGAGGTCGACCGGGTGAAGCGGTCGGAGAGCGGGATGATCCTCAACCCGATCACGCTCGCGCCGGACGCCACCCTCCGCGAGGCGAACGCGCTGATGATGCGCTTCAAGATCTCCGGGGTGCCGATCGTGGATCGCGAGGGGCGCCTGGTGGGGATCATCACGAACCGCGACCTCCAGTTCGAGCGAAACCTCGATCGCCCGCTGCACGACGTGATGACCAAGGAGCGGCTCGTCACCGCCCCGGTGGGGACGACGCTCGACGAGGCGGAGCGGATCCTCGGCCGGCACCGGATCGAGAAGCTCCCCGTGGTGGACGACACCGGGAAGCTGCGCGGGCTGATCACGGTGAAGGACATCCACAAGCGCCGGCAGTACCCGAACGCGAACAAGGACCAGCACGGGCGCCTGCGCGTGGCGGCCGCGCTCGGCGCGGGGGGCGACTTCAGGGAGCGGGCGGCGGCGCTGGTGGCCTCCGGCGTGGATGCCCTCGTGATCGACACCGCGCACGGGCACGCGGAAGGGGTGCTGCGCGCCACGGCGGAGATCCGCGACCTCTTCCCCGACGTGCAGCTCATCGCCGGGAACGTGGCATCGCGCGATGGGGCGGCGGCGCTGGTGGAACGCGGCGTGAACGCGGTGAAGGTGGGGGTGGGGCCGGGCTCGATCTGCACCACGCGCGTGGTCACCGGCGTCGGCGTGCCGCAGCTCACGGCGATCTTCGATGCGGTGGAGGGGGCGGGGGACATCCCCGTGATCGCCGATGGCGGGATCAAGTACTCCGGCGACATCGTGAAGGCGCTCGCGGCGGGGGCGTCGAGCGTGATGATGGGCTCGATGCTCGCCGGCACCGAGGAGAGCCCCGGCGAGTCGTTCCTGCTCGAGGGGCGGCGCTTCAAGATGATCCGCGGCATGGGCAGCCTCTCGGCGATGCAGGACGGCAGCGCCGACCGCTACTTCCAGGAAGGGGAGATGTCGCCGAAGAAGCTCGTCCCCGAGGGGATCGAGGGGCGGGTGCCGTACAAGGGCCCGGTGGGGGACGTGATCTTCCAGATGGTCGGCGGCCTCCGGAGCGGGATGGGGTACGTGGGGTGCGCGGACATCGACGAGCTGCGCACGCAGACCGAGTTCGTGCGCATCACCCCCGCCGGCCTCCGCGAGTCGCACCCGCACGACGTGACGATCACGAGAGAGGCGCCGAACTACTCGCTGTGACGCGGGGCGCGGGGCGAGGGGCGCGGAACGACACTGAGGAAGATGGCGGAGGGGGGCGCGGCCGGCGGCGCGGCCCCCCCCCCCGGGCCACAGAAAAACATCCCCCGAACCCCCCGCGCGGCCGCGCCGCCCCCGCTACCCCGGCCCGCCCGCCATGCCCGACCCCAAGAAAGACTCCCTCTCCGCCTGGTTTCTCGGCCCCCGGGCCGAGAACGCCGAGCTGCTCGAGCGGCTCGTCACCGAGGCGCTGCGCGACCACGTGTTCTGGCGGCGCAACTACCATCCCGAGGATGGGTTCACCATCCGCGAGATGGACAAGCGGTCCGAGGGGTACGAGCAGACCGTCGCGACGCTCACGCAGGAGCTGATGGGGCTCCTCGCGGAGCTGAAGCGTGGGGTCCCGTTCTTCTCGGGGCGCTACAAGGGGCACATGGCGTTCGAGCAGACGATCGCCGCGCAGATCGGCTACTTCGCGGCCATGCTGTACAACCCGAACAACGTGGCGGTGGAGGCGTCGCCGGTCACCACGCGGCTGGAGCTCGAGGTGGCCGCGCAGCTCGCGCGGATGATCGGGTACGACCCGGCCACCTCGTGGGGGCACATCGCCTCCGGGGGAACGGTGGCGAACTTCGAGGCGCTCTGGATCGCGCGCAACGTGATCTACCTCCCGCTCGCCGCGGCGGGTGCGGCGCAGGACCTCGGCGTCTCGCTCGAGGTGGAGCGGCTGGACGGCTCGCGAGTGCCGCTCGAGTCGCTCTCCCTCTGGGAGCTGGTGAACGTCCGGAACGCCGCCGTGCTCGACCTCTGGGGGGCGCTCTGGGCGGCGGCGCCGCGCGAGGCGGTGCGACGCGCGCTCGGCGCGCACTCGCTCGCCACCGTGGGCTACCAGGACTACGGGCGCTGGATCGAGCGTCGCTTCGGCGATCCGCTCCCCGCGGGGGTGGTGCTCGTGGCCGCGACCGCGCACTACTCGTGGGAGAAGATCGTGCGGGCGCTCGGGATCGGCTCGAACCAGCTCTGCTTCGTGCCGCTCGACGACCACTACCGCATGGACACGCGCGCGCTCTGGCGCGCGGTGCAGGAGCTCGCCGCGCGCCGGGTGCCGATCATGGCGTGCGTGAGCGTGTGCGGCACCACCGAGGAGAGCTCGATCGACCGGCTCGATGAGGTGCTCGCCGTGCGCGAGCGCGCGGAGCGGGAGCTGGGGGTCACCTTCCACGTGCACTCCGACGCCTGCTACGGCGGCTACGCCGCGGCGGTGACGTGGGGGAGCGACGGCACACGCCGCTGCGCCGCGGAGATCCGCGCGACGACGGGGGACGACTGGCCGACCGATGCGTGGGTGCGCGCGATGGAGGCGCTGGCCGGGGCGGACTCGGTGACCATCGATCCGCACAAGCTGGGCTACGTCCCGTATCCGGCGGGGGCGTTCCTGCTGCGCGACCGACGCGCGCGCGACCTGGTGTCGATCGATCCACCGTACCTGCTCCCGACGGAGGGGCTCGACTCGGCGGAGGACCTCTTCCTGGGGCGGTTCATCTTCGAGGGATCGAAGCCCGGCGCGTCGGCGGCGGCGGTGTGGCTGAGCCACAAGGTGCTCCCGCTCGACGCGCGCGGCTACGGCTACCTCATCGAGCGCACCGTGGCCGGCGCGCGGCGGATGCACGCGGCGCTCCGCGACGCCGACTTCGCTCCGTTCCGGATCGTGCTCCTCCCCGAGCCGGACATCAACATCGTGTGCTACGTGATGCACCACCCCGCGCTCTCAACGTTGGAGGCGGTGAACGCGTTCAACGAGAGAGTGTACGAGCAGTTGAGCCTCAGCCGGCCGGGGGCGGCGCCGCCGTACATCATCACGCGCACGCGCTTCCAGACGCCGATGTACGATGGCGCCGTCGATCCCGTGCTGGAGCGGGTGGGGGTGTGCGACGCGGCCGCGTGGAAGGCGAGCGGCGCGGCGGGGCTGGTGGTGCTGCGCTCGACGGTGATGGATCCGTTTCTGGTGGCGCCGCCGCCGGCGCCGGATCACGTGGCGGGGTTGATCGGTGCGCTGCGCGCGGCGTGCGAGCACGCGCTCGCCACCGTCGTCCCTTGACCGTCCCTTGACAAAGTCGCGCCGCGCGAAGAACGTAGCACGGCTGGCACCGCCTGCAAACCCTCCCCGCGTCGTTCGCGGCTCGCTGGTCATCCCCTCTTCACAATTCTTCCCCGTACGTTCACGGAGAGCCGAATGAGCTTGTTCGCTACGAAAAGCCTCGCCGTATTGCAGGATGAGGCGGGAGCCGAGGGCACACACACACTGAAGCGCGCGCTCGGCGCCCTGAACCTCACCCTGCTCGGTATCGGCGCGATCATCGGCGCGGGGATCTTCGTGCTCACCGGCACCGCGGCGGCGCAGTACGCCGGGCCGGGCGTGGTCTGGTCGTTCGTGGTCGCCGGCATGGGATGCCTGTTCGCTGGGCTCTGCTACGCGGAGTTCTCGGCCATGATCCCGATCGCCGGCAGCGCGTACACCTACGGCTACGCCACGATGGGCGAGTTCATCGCGTGGATCATCGGGTGGGACCTGATCCTGGAGTATCTGTTCGGCGCGTCGACGGTGGCGGTGGGTTGGTCGGGATACTTCGTGGCGTTCCTCGAGGAGCTCGGCCTCAAGCTCTCGCCGGCGTGGACGGCGGCGCCGCTCTCGCTGGAGGGGACGCACCACATCGTGCGCAACGCCGGCGGGATCATCAACCTCCCCGCCGTGATCCTCGTGCTGATCATGACGACGCTCCTCGTCATCGGCATCAGGGAGTCGGCGCGGTTCAACAACCTGATCGTGTTCGTGAAGGTCGCGATCGTGTTCCTGGTGATCGGGTTCGGGTTCATGTTCGTGAAGACGGCGAACTGGCACCCGTTCATTCCGCCCAACACGACGGGGAAGTTCGGTGACTTCGGCTGGACGGGCGTGCTCCGCGCGGCGGGGGTGGTGTTCTTCGCGTACATCGGCTTCGACGCCGTGTCCACCGCGGCGCAGGAAGCGAAGAACCCGCAGAAGGACATGCCGGTCGGGATCCTCGCCTCGCTCGGGATCTGCACGGTGCTCTACATCCTGATGGCGCTGGTGATGACCGGGCTCGCGAACTACAAGGACCTGAACGTGCCGCACCCGGTGTACGTCGCCATCGCCGCCGCCGGCCCGGGGCTCGCGTGGCTCGCGATGTTCGTGAACATCGGCGCGATCGCCGGCCTCGCCTCGGTGGTGCTCGTCATGCTGATGGGGCAGCCGCGCATCTTCTTCTCGATGTCGCGCGACGGGCTGCTCCCGCCGATCTTCGGCAAGGTGCACCCGCGCTTCCAGACGCCGTACGTGACCACGATCGTCACGGGCGTGGTGGCCGCGGCGGTTGCCGGGTTCTTCCCGATCGCGATCCTCGGCGAGCTGGTGTCCATCGGCACGCTGCTCGCCTTCGTGATCGTGTGCGCCGGCGTCATCGTGCTGCGCTACCGGCACCCGGAGATCCCGCGCCCCTTCCGCACGCCGCTCGTGCCGTGGGTGCCGGCGGCTGGCATCCTGATCTGCGGCGCGCTCATGGCCGGGCTGCCAGGGGACACCTGGATCCGGCTCATCGTGTGGATGGCGATCGGCCTGCTGATCTACTTCACCTACGGCCGGAAGCACTCCAAGGTGCAGGCCGAGCAGCAGAGCGCGATGGCCGCCGACTGATCCGTTCCGTGTTAACTTTCGACGCGGCGCCCGGTCCCCGGGTGCGATGCGTGTCTGCGGTGGTGCGGCAAGCGG
>CAMLEQ010000311.1 GCA_946479015.1 uncultured Gemmatimonadota bacterium
CGGCCCGCGCCCCCCCCCCCCCCCCCCGGGGGGGGCGGGGGGGGGGGGGGGGGGGGGGGGGGCCGCCCCACCCCCCCCCCCGCGTCCGGGCGCGGGGGCGCCGCCTTGCGCCGGCCCCCCGTCGCGTTCCATGTTGCCCGCGACCCGCGTCCCGCATCCCGCGCCCCGGGGTTCCCCCTGGCCCCCGGCCCCGAGCCTCGAGCCCCCAGCTAGATCGCCAGCTCCCCCACCCGCGCTCCCCTCCCCTCGGCGGAGATTCGCATGAGCAGGCCGATCGCCAGCCAGCACGCGAGCATGAACGACCCGCCGTAGCTGAAGAACGGCAGCGGAATCCCGGTGATCGGCATCAGATTCAGCGTCATCCCCACGTTCACGATCACGTGCACCAGCCAGCTCGCCGCCAGGCCGAACGCCACCAGGCTGCTGTACGAGTCGTTCCCCCGCTCCGCCACGCGCAGCGCGCGCAGCAGCAGGAACACGAACAGGGAGAGCGCGATCGTCACGCCGAGGAATCCCAGCTCCTCGCCCACCACCGCGAAGATGAAGTCGGTGTGCTGCTCCGGGAGGAACGCGAGGCGCTTCTGCGTCCCCTCCAGGAATCCCTTCCCCAGCCAGCCGCCGGACCCGATCGCCACCTGCGACTGGATCACGTGCCACCCCGACTTGCGCGGGTCGATGGACGGGTCGAGGAACACGAGGAGGCGGTGCCGCTGGTACGGCGCGAGGCGCTCCCACAGCACCGGCGCCACCACGCCCATCACCACGTTCGCCGTCATGAGCCCGATCCCCTCGAGCATGAACGGCTTGTACCAGAGCACGAGCGCGAGCAGCAAGAGGAACCACGCGCCCCACAGGCTCGTGTTGAACGCGAGGATCAGGCTCACCGCCGGCGAGGCGAGGAGGATGAGCAGCGGGAGCGGCACGCCGGACCAGAAGAGCATCGCGAAGAAGATCCCGATGAACACGATCCCCGTGCCCAGGTCGGGCTGCATCATGATGAGCAGCCACGGGATCCCGACGATGAGCGCCGGCTGCCAGAGATCCAGCAGCGAGCGCGGCGGCTCGCGCCGCGCCGCCAGCACGCGCGCCAGCATGAGCACCACGGTCACCTTCGCCAGCTCCGACGGCTGCCCGAGACGGACGCCGCCGATCGCGATCCAGCTCTTGGTGCTCGCCGCCGTGCCCGCGCCCGTCCCGATCACGAGCAACGCCGCCAGGAGCAGCAGCGTGAACACGTACGCGGGGAGCGACACCCACTCGATGAAGCGCACCGAGGCGCGACTCACCCCCCATGCCGCCAGCACACCGAGCCCGAGCCATCGCAGCTGCGACACCCACGCGTGCAGCGCCGCCGTGGGGACGTCGGTCTGTCCGGCGGAGTACACCATCGCCACGCCGTACAGCGACAGGAGCACCGCCGTCATCGCGAGCGGCCAATCGGTCACCACGCGACGCATCGTCAGCCGTCCGTGTTGAGGAGCGTGGTCGGCGCCACCTTCAGATACGCCTGGATGATCTTGGACGCGATCCGCGCGGCGCGCGTCCCGTGTCCGCCGAACTCGAGCATGACCGCCACCACGATCTTCGGGTCGTTCGCCGGGGCGAAGCCCACGAACCAGGCGTGGTGGTGCAGCGGATCCTGCGCGTTCTGCGCCGTGCCCGTCTTGCCGGCGAGCACCACGCCCTGGATCGCCGCGCTCCGGGCCGTGCCCTGCGAGATCACGCCGGCCATCGCCGCGCGGATCCCGTCCATCTGCTCCGGGCTGAGCGTCACCAGCCGGGTGCGCTGCGGCGCCTGGCGCACGATCTCCGGGCGCGCCGCGCGCCCGTCGGTGGCGAGCGCCGTGTAGAACCGCGCCATGTTCGCCACCGTCTGCCCGTTCTCCCCCTGTCCGATGGACAGGTTCAGCACCACGGCCTGGCTCCACCCTCGCTTCCCGTAGCGCCGGTCGTAGTACTCCTCGGCGTCGGCGTACGGGAAGAGCGGGCGCGACTCGTCAGGGAGATCGATCCCCGACTTCTCGCGGCTGCCCAGCTTGATCCCACCAGCCACGAGGCGCGAGAGGCCGAGCTTGAGCCCGAGCTGATAGAAGTACACGTCGCACGACTGCTCGATCGCCTCGGCCAGCGTGACGTCGCCATGCCCGCGCGGATCCCAGCAGCGAAAGTACCGGTTGCCGAACTGGAAGCCGCCCGTGCACGGCACCGGCATCTTGTCGTCGAGCGTGACGAGGCCGTCCTCCATGGCGATCGCCGCGGTGGCCAGCTTCCACGTGGAGCCCGGGGGATAGCGCCCCTGGATCACCTTGTTGTACAGCGGGTGGCGCGGATCGTCGTTGAGCTGCTTCCAGAGATCGGTGGGGATGCCGCCGATGAAACGGTTCGGGTCGTAGCTCGGCGCGCTGTAGAGCGCGAGCACGCCCCCCGTCTTCGGATCGAGGGCGATGGCGCCCCCCTGGAGGGAGTCGGCGAACAGTGCCGCGACGTACCGCTGCAGGTCGAGGTCGATGTTGGTGTAGAGCGGCGGCCCCGCCTGCGGCAGGAGGTCCTGGCGCGCGCCGGCCTCGCGCACCACGCGCCCGCGCGCGTCCACCTCCACGAAGCGCACCCCTTCCTGCCCGCGCAACGAGTCCTCGTACTCCTTCTCGAGCCCGCCCTTTCCTACCTGCTGCCCCGCCTTGTAGCCGCGGTAGCGCGGCGTGGCGAGCTCGGACTCAGTGATCTCCCCGACGTATCCCACGAACGAGGCGACCGCTGGACCGTCAGGGTAGTAGCGCTTCGGCGCCGACTGGATGATCAGCCCGGGGAACTCGATGCGCCGCTCCTCGAGCACCGACACCACATCGAACGGCGCATCCGAGAGCACCACCGTGGGGCGGTTGGGCGCGCGCGTGTACCGCCGCACGGCGAGCTCGATCTGGTCGTTGCTCAGCGGCACGATCGACGCGAGGCGCTGCAACGAGGCGCGCAGCGAGTCGGCCGTCGGGCTCAGCAGCGAGACGGAGTAGCCGGGGACGTTCTCGGCGATGATCTGATTGTGCCGATCGTAGATCACCCCGCGCGGCGCGGGGAGCGGCACCTCGCGCAGCCGGTTCTCCTCGGACTGCAGCGCGTAGCGCCGGTTCTGGACGATCTGCGTGCGGAAGAACGCCGCGAGCAGGAGGGTGAAGAGCGCGACGAGGGCCCACGACGCTACGCGCGCACGGCGAGCAAGGTCGTTGGGATGAAAGCTCACGTCGGCGAGGCCCTCAGGATGGGTCGCAGGATGAGCAGCGTGGCGAGCCCGAACAGCGCGGTCACGATGCCCTTCAGCGGAGACCACACGAGGATCTCCACCAGTAGTCCCCCTCCGCCCAGGTTATGTTCCGCCAGCAGGAAGATGAGATCGAACACCCAGGTGCCGAGGAAGAAGAAGAAGGCGTTGAGGAACACGTCGTCGGCGAAGAACACGGCCTTGAGCCACGATGCGCCGAAGCCGACCAGGCTCATCCCGAGCGCTCCGGCGCCGAACGCGTACGGCGCCATCGCATCGGAGGTGATCCCCATGACGAGTCCCAGCAGCGCCGCCGTGCCCGGGCGCACGCGGATGGCGACGAGGAGCAGGGCGATGATCAGGAAGTCCGGCGACGCGCGCCATCCGAGGAGCGGGCGCAGCGTGTAGTGCAGCAGCACGAGCGCCAGAAAGGCGATGAGGGTGCGTGCGAGATCGGTAGGTCTCATGGCCGCGTCGCTCCCGCGCTGTCGCCGCGCGACGGCGCGCTGTCGGTGCGCGCGCTGCTGTCGGGGCGGGGATGCTGCTGCGCCGCCGCGGCGGCGCGCGTCACCGAATCTCCCACCGCCACCACGGACTTGGTGGCCGAGTCGAGGCCGCGCCCCGTCTGCCACACGCCATCCACGCCGGATGCCGAGCGACGCGGCAGGAGGATCATGACGTTGCCCATCTCCGCGGGGAGCACCGCCGGACGCAGGAGGTAGGTGCGCGCCCAGAGCTCCGATGTCTTGATCTCGCCGAGCACCGTGCCCACGGGAATGCCGCGCGGGAAGGTGCTGCCGAGACCGGAGCTGACGATGAGCGTGCCGGGCTTGAGCGTGCTGCGCACGGGGACGCCGCGCATCTCGAGCAGGTCGCGCTCCGGCTCGGAGCCGAGGTGCGACGCCACGATGCCGAACGCCGAGCCATCGGCGGCCATGGCGCTCACGCGGAAATCGGGGTGCGACCAGACGATCGCGATGCTCATCGTGGGGTCCACCGACTTCACCATCCCCACGAGCCCCTCGGGCGCGACGACCGGGCTGAATTGCTGTACGCCGGCGCGCGAGCCGGCGGAGAGCGTGACGGTGTACTCCTCCCCCACGCCGCGCCCGCGCAGCACCTCCGCGGGAACGAATCCCCACTTGAGCCGCGCGCCGAGGCCGAGGAGGCGGCGCAGCCGTCCGTTCTCGGCGGCCACGGCGTCGAGCGCCATCGAGCGGAGCACCACGCTGTCGCGCGCGGCCGCGCGCTCCTCGCGCGTCACCCAGGCGCGCCGGCTCAGCTCCGCGTTGCGCTGGAGCGAGACGAGGGGCGCGAGCACCGTGCGCCGGAGCGACGTGGCCAACGGGTCGCGCATGCGGTCGGGGAGACCGAGCGCGACCAGCGAGAGCACGATGCAGGCGATGAGGAGAACCGTGTCCCGGCGACCGTACGTGCGTGCAACGGGAGGCACAGAGAGCTCAGGACTGAAGGACGGACCAGTACTTGTCCTCGTCGTCCAGGATCCGTCCGGTGCCGCGCACCACGCAGGTGAGGGGGTCCTCGTCCACGTGGATCGGCAGGTTCGTCTCCTGGCTCAGGAGCAGGTCGAGGCCGCGAATGAGCGCCCCGCCGCCGGTCATGACGATGCCGCGATCCACGATGTCACTGGCCAGCTCCGGCGGCGTGATCTCCAGCGCCCGCCGCACGGCGTCCACGATCTGCTGGATCGGCTCCTGGATCGCCTCCCGGATCTCGCTCGAGT
>CAMLEQ010000312.1 GCA_946479015.1 uncultured Gemmatimonadota bacterium
AGATGCTCCGCGCCCAGGAGATCGCGATGCGCTGCCGCATCCCGATCATCTACCTCGTGGACTCCGCCGGCGTGAACCTGCCGTACCAGGGCGGGGTCTTCCCCGGCCAGTACGGCGCCGCGCGGATCTTCTACTACAACTCGATCATGCGGCGCTACCTGCGGATTCCGCAGTTCGCCGCCGTGATGGGACCGTGCATCGCCGGAGGCGCTTATCTTCCCGCGCTCTCCGACGTGATCCTCATGGTGGAAGGGAGCTCCTTCATGGGGCTCGGCGGGCCGAACCTGGTGAAGGGCGCCACCGGCCAGGTGGTGGACGCGGAGACGCTCGGCGGCGCGCGCGCCCACACCGAGATCTCCGCCGTCGCCCACTATCGCGTGAGCGATGACGCCGCCTGCTGCGCGAAGCTGCGCGACCTCGTCTCCCGCCTGCCTCGCGCCGCGTGCGGTACAGGGACGCGCCCCGCAGCGCCCCCGGCGGCCGATCCCGCCACCCTCTACGACGTGCTCCCCGCCGACCACCGCATGTCGTACGACATGCACCACGTGCTCCGCGCGATCGTGGACGACGGCGCCATCGACGAGTTCCAGGGGAATCTCGCGCGCGAGATGATCTGCGGCGATGCGGCGATCGAGGGGATGCCCGTCGGCGTCATCGCCAACCAGCGCGGGCTCATCAAGACGCGTCCCGGCGAGAAGCCCCGCTTCGGCGGGATCGTCTACGCCGAGAGCGCGGAGAAGGTGGCGTACTACATCGATCGGTGCGACCGCGAGGGGATCCCGCTCCTGTTCGTGCAGGACGTCTCGGGCTTCATGGTGGGCCCCGAGGCGGAGCACGAGGGGATCATCCGCGCGGGGGCTCGCTTCGTCGAGGCGATGGCCACCGCCGCCGTCCCGAAGCTGGTGCTCACGGTGAACCACGCGTCAGGCGCCGGCTATTACGCGATGGCCGGGCAGGGGTTCGATCCCGACTTCATCTTCAGTTGGCCCACGGGGCGCATGGGAGTGATGGAGGGGGAATCCGCCATCCAGGCCGTGCACGGCCCGGCGCTCGACGCGGCGCGCCAGAAGGGCGCGGAGCCCCCGGCCGAGGTGCTCGCCGCGATCGACGAGATGCGCGCCGACTACGAGCACCAGCTCGATGCGCGCTTCGCCGGCGCGCGCGGCTTCGTGGATGCCATCGTCCATCCCGAGGAGACGCGCGACGTGCTCGCCATGGCGCTGCGCGCCTCGCTGCACAACCCCGGGCCGCACCTCGGCCCCTTCGTTCTTCCCCCGCATCTCGGAGAGTGGCGGTGAGTCGCGTGGTGCGTGTCGCGAGCGGGCAGGGATTCTGGGGCGACTGGCTGGAAGCGCCCCGCCGCCAGGTGGAGGGCGGTCCCATCGACTACCTCATGCTGGACTACCTGGCCGAGGTGACGATGTCCATCCTCCAGAAGCAGAAGGAGCGCGACCCGCGCCTCGGCTGGGCGCGCGACTTCGTCGGCGCGATGGAGAGCATCTTTCCCGCCGTGGCCGAGCGCGGCGTGCGCGTGGTGGCCAACGCGGGCGGCGTGAACCCCAAGGGATGCGCGGACGCCGTGCGGGATGCCGCCGGGCGCGCCGGGTGGGCCGGCAGGTTCCGCATCGGCGTGATCACCGGCGACGATCTCCTGCCGCGCCTCGATGAGCTGCTCGACACCGGCCACCCGCTCGCGAACATGGACACGGGGGAGCCACTGTCGGCCATCCGCGACCGGGTGCTCTCCGCGAACGCGTACATCGGCGCATCGCCGATCGTGGAAGCGCTCGCGCGCGGCGCGAGCGTGGTGATCACCGGCCGCTCCACCGACACGGCGCTCACCATGGCGCCCCTCCTTCACGAGTTCGGCTGGGCGCGCGACGACTGGGACAAGCTCGCCGCGGGGATCGTGGCCGGGCACATCATCGAGTGCGGCGCGCAGTGCTCCGGGGGCAACTGCCTGTACGACTGGCGCTCCATCCCCGACCTCGCGAACGTCGGCTACCCGATCGTCGAGGGGCACGAGGACGGATCGTTCGTGATCTACAAGCACCCCGGCACCGGCGGGCGCATCGATGTGCACGGCGTCACCGAGCAGCTCGTCTACGAGATGGGCGATCCGCACGCCTACATCACGCCGGACGTCATCGCCGACTTCACCACCATCCGGTTGGAGCAGGCGGGGGAGAATCGCGTTCGCGTGTTCGGGATTCGCGGCCGCGCGCCCACGGACAAGCTCAAGGTGTCCGTGGCGTACCGGGCCGGGTACAAGGCCGTGGGCACGCTCGTCTACGCCTGGCCGGATGCGCTGGAGAAGGCGCGGGTGGCGGATCGCGTGCTCCGCGAGCGCCTGACGACGCTCGGATTGCGCTTCGACGAGATCCACACGGAGTTCCTCGGCGCCTCCGCCACGCACGGCCCCCTCGCCGGCGCGGCGGGAGACGTCCCCGAGGTACAGCTCCGCATCGGCGTCCGCGGTGGCGATCGCGGCGCGGTGGAGCGCTTCACGCGCGAGCTCGCCCCCCTCGTGCTCAACGGTCCGCCGAGCGTCACCGGCTTCGCCGGCGGGCGCCCGAAGGTGGAGGACGTGGTGGCATACTGGCCGGCGCTCATCGACAAGAGCGTGGTCACCACCGCGGTGGCCGTGGAGGACGCATGAGGATCCGGCTGATCGACATCGCGCACGCGCGCTCGGGCGACAAGGGCGACACCGCCAACGTCGGGGTGATCGCCCTCGATCCGCGCTGGTACCCGGTGCTGGAGCGCCACCTCACGCGCGACCGCGTGGCACGGCACTTCGCCGGCGTGATCACTGGCGGAGTGGAGCGGTTCGAGCTGCCGAATCTCGGCGCGCTCAACTTCCTGCTGCACGGCGCGCTGGGCGGCGGCGGCACCCTCTCGCTGAAGACGGACGCGCAGGGGAAGGTGTTCTCCACCGCGATGCTCCGCATGGAGCTCGACGTGCCGGACGAGGACGCGCGCCGCTACGGGTTGCCGGGGGTGGCATGAGCCGCGTGCGCGTGTCCGCGTCGGACGGGGTGGGGCGGATCACGCTGGCACGCCCCGAGAAGAAGAACGCGCTCGACCAGGAGGCCGCCCGCGAGCTGCTCGCGGCGCTCGACGAACTGGGCGCGGATGCGGAGGTGCGTGCGATCGTGCTCGACGCCGATGGCCCCGACTTCTGCGCCGGCGCCGACCTCGAGGCGCTGGAGCGGATGATCGGAGCGGCGCCCGAGATGCACCACGAGGACGCGATGGCGCTCGGCCGCGTCTTCCTCGCCATCCGCCGACTCCCCAAGCCCGTGGTGGCCGCCGTGCGCGGGCGCGCGCTCGCCGGCGGCGCCGGGCTCGTGACCGCGTGCGACCTCGTGCTCGCCTCGGACGACGCCCGCTTCGGCTATCCCGAGGTGCGCGTCGGCTTCGTGCCGGCAATGGTGATGACCATGCTGCGTCGCGTGGCCGGGGAGAAGCGCGCCTTCGAGCTGGTGGCCACCGGCCGCATCGTGGGCGCGCGGGAGGCGCTCGAGATCGGGCTCGTGAGCCGCGTGCTGGCCGCCGAGCGCTTCGAGGCCGAGGTCGACGAGATCGTCTCCGCGCTCGCCGCCTCGCCCCCGGGTGCGCTCCGCCTGACGAAGCGCCTCTTCCACGAGCTCGACGGCGTCGGATTCGAGGAGGGGATCGCGCTCGGCGCGCGGACCAACGTGGAAGCTCGGGGCACGGATGAGTTCATCGCCGGCGTGCGACGGTTCGTGCGCCGCGGCAAGGAGGGGGCATGAAGACGCTGGACCTGCTCAAGATCGTCCTCCTGCTCGTGGCGCTGGCCATCTGGGCGTGGGGGGCCCGGACCAACCAGAACGTGTTCATGCTCGTCGGCATCGCGTTCGTGGTGGTGGCGTTTCTGCTCCGGTTCGTGCCGAAGGTGCGCGGGAAACGGGAGGAGGGAACCGGGAAGCGCTGACGGCGGTACGAGGTGGGCGAGAGGGGGTGTCGGAGCCCGCGGGGGCGGCGCGGCGCTTGCAGGATGCACCCCTCTGATCCGCCCCTGGGGGGCGCCGGGCAGCCGCCCCGCGCCCCCGTCTCACACACCGCGCATCCCCGGCCCCACGGTTCGCTTGTTGCTCCGAATCTCGTGGACCACCGGATGGAGGACCTCGAGATGGCACCACCCAAGCGCCGCCGACGTCGCCCCGCACCCGCCGAGATCGGACCGGCCGAGGCGGACCGTGACATTCTCGACCAGTACTTCGCCGAGGTGAGCCGCTATCCGCTCCTCACCGCCGATGAGGAGAAGTCGCTGGCGCGGCGCATCCGGAAGGGCGATCAGGAAGCGATGGAGGAGCTCGTCCGACGCAACCTCCGCTTCGTCGTCTCCGTCGCCAAGAAGTATCAGAACCGCGGGCTCCCCCTCATCGATCTGATCGGCGAGGGGAACGTCGGGCTGATGACCGCCGCACGCAAGTTCGACCCGGACCAGGGGGTGAAGTTCATCTCCTACGCCGTGTGGTGGATCCGCCAGGCCATTCTCGCATCGCTCGCGCGACAGGGGCGCACGGTACGTGTCCCCCTCAATCGCACCGCCGACCTCTCGCGCGTCATCCGCGCCTCGGCGCTGCTGCGAGACAAGCTGGGGCGTGAGCCCACCCCCGACGAGCTGTCGCAGCTCACCGGGATCTCCCCGGAGATCGTGAGCGCCCTGACCTCGCTGAACACGGCGGACGTGCGGTTGGATGCCGCGGTGGGGAAGGACTCCGACCGCGCGCTCATCGAGCGCTTCGCGCTCGAGGAGATGCCCGACGCGGAGGAGCAGGTGCTCGACCGGTTCCGGCACGCGGAGCTGGAGCGCGCGCTCTCGACGCTCCCCGCACGGGATGCCAAGATCCTCAAGCTGTACTTCGGCCTCGAGGGGGACCGCGAGCACACCCTCGACGAGATCGGTAAGATGCTCGGCGTCACGGGCGAGCGCGTGCGCCAGCTCCGCGACCGCGCGCT
>CAMLEQ010000313.1 GCA_946479015.1 uncultured Gemmatimonadota bacterium
CCGCCGGCCCCCCGTCGCGTTCCTTTCCCGAGTCCCGAGTCCCGGTTCCCGAGTCCCCCCTGCCCCCCGGCCCCTGGCCTCCGCCCCCTACTTCGCGACCGTGACCGGCGTCACCGACACGTGCAGGTTGTGATTGATGCGGAGCCCGGCGATGCCATCGGTGGAGAGCTTCGACTTCGGCACGGCGTTCACGAGCTTGCCGTTCACGAAGAAGTGCACCGTGTCGGGCGCGACGTGCACCTTCAGGTCGTACGCGGCCTTCCCGGAAGCATCCTGCTTGGGCACGTCGGGGCTCGCCTTCCAGTCCACGACCGTCGTCGTGTGGTCGCCGTCGCGCGCCTTGATCAGGTACTCGCCCGTGCCGCGCACGAGGAAGTAGCCGTACCGCTGCGCCGCGCGATCGTCGAGATGCTGGCCGCCGAAGATGATCCCGTACGCCTCCGGGTGCCGCGGCTTCTCGAGCTGCTGAAACGATGCGCTCGCGGCGTACACCCCGGACGCGCTGTCCTTCGACGCGTAGATGATGTGCGCCGGTCCGGTCTGCACCTCCCAGCGCCCGCCCGCCACCGTGTACTTGGCGTCGGTGATGTTCTTGTCGGCGCCGTCGGTGAGCGCGACGTAGCCGGTGGGAACGCCGCTTCCCGTGTGCGACTGGTCGGCGTCCGCCTCCATTCCCTTCGTGGTGTCGGCGACGGCCGCCGCGGGGGCCGCGGTGGTGTCGGTCGCCGCCGTCTGCTTCTCCTTGGCGCATGCGGTGAGCAGGAGCGCCACCGCCGCCAGCTTCAGGGTCGTCTCGTGCACGGATGCCTCGCTCGGTGTGTGGTGGACAGGGTCAGGAATATAGTCGGCGCGCCGGGTGGCGCACGTTGCGCGCCACCTCGGATCCGGCGAGGTTCCGGACATGACACAGGATGCGACCCCGGAGCGACGGCTCCGGATGCCGGACGGCACATGGTGGACGGCCTGGTTCCGTCACGAGATGGCGCAGCTCATGCGCGCGGGGCGGGAGCGTGAGCGGAAGCTGTACGTGTTCTTCACGGGGGAGGGCGGCGCGCTGCGCCGCGCGGAGGTGAGCGACGAGTTCAAGGCCTCCGCCACCGACGACGAGCTGCGGGATGCATGGCGACGCGCCGAGTCCCTTACGTCTGGCGGCAGCACCGGTTCCAGCGCATACTAGAGCGCGCGGCGGCGTCGCCGCGCGCTGCACCATCGATGACGACACGACGAGCACCGGATCCGCGCACCGCGCCCGGAACTTGCTGATGCTGACGTTGCTGCACGGGTCACCCTTCCTCACCTGGAGCACACGTATGGCGACAACCAAGAAGTCGTCTCGGGGTAAGAAGCCGACCACCAAGTCCTCGAGCCGGAAGAAGGCCGGCACGAAGACGTCCTCGCGCTCGTCGGGCTCGCGCCGCGGCGCATCGTCCCGCACCGGCACGCGCTCGGCTTCCCGGAAGAGCGCCACCAAGAAGAGCGCCGCGAAGAAGACGACGGCGCGCGGCAGCCGTGGCCCGCGGGCGAAGAGCGCGAGCCGCCGCGGCGCGACCTCGCGCGGCAGCGCCCGCAAGAGCGCGCCCACCCGCAAGCGCGCCGCCACGCGCAAGAAGTCGCCGGTCGCCCGCGTGAAGAGCGTCGCCACGGGCGTGATGAGCCAGGCCGTCGATGCCGGCAAGGCCGTGATGGAGGAGGCGAAGGCGATGGGTGAGCGCGTGGGCGAGGCCACCTCGGATCTCGTCAACCGCATCACCTGAGCGGCGCGCACGCCGTTCCGCAGTTCACGATGCGAGAGAGGGGCGGCTCCGGCCGCCCCTCTCTCGTCATCCCGCGCTCGCGTACTCGCGGCGGATCCGCGCGTCCATCCACGCGAGCACCAGCTCCGACACGCGCTCCCGGCCGTAGTCCACGGTGATCACGTGGCCGCACCCGGCCACCCACTCCAGCCGCTTCTCCACGGTGCCCAGCGCCTGGAAGGCGCGCATCGCGCCCGCCGCCGTGAGCCGGTTGTCCTCCCGCGACTGCACGTAGAGCGTGGGTGCGCTCACGGCCGGCAGGAGGGCGCGTGCACGATCGGCCACTCCCACCAGCTCCGCGATGAGCCGCGGCGTGCAGGCGCCGTAGCCGAGCCCCCGCGCCCGCTCCGCCGCGTCGTGGATGGACTTCGCGTTCCGGCCGTACAGGTACGGGAGCACGAGCCCCAATGGCCACGCCACGCGCGCGAAGAGGCGCACCGCCAGCGGCGGCGCGAGGTACGGCGCGAGCAGCGCGAGGGCGGGGATGTCATCGCGCTCGGCGGCGACGATCGCGGCGAGGGCGCCTCCCATCGAGAGTCCCACCACCCCCACGCGCTCGTATCGCGTGCGCAGCTCGTTCAGGGCATCCCGCGCGGCGTCGATCCACTGCACGCCTCGCGAAGCGCGAAAGGCGGCGAGCGTGCGCCCGTGGCCCGGCAGGAGCGGCGCGTGCACCGCGTACCCGCGCCCGTGCAGCGCCGCGGCGAGATAGCCGAGCGACTGCGGCGTGTCGCCGAAGCCGTGCAGGAGCAGCACCGCGCTGCCGGTCCGCGATTCGGGGAGAACGATCGATCCGGCGCCGGGCACCACGCCGTCGGGACCGGGGTGCAGGCGCGCCGCGACGGCGCGCTCCACGTGCCGGCGCCAGAGCATCCGCCAGGCCACCACCACGACGAGGAGCGCGAGGAAGGTGAGCACGATCATCGTCGTGAACGGTCGCCAGGGCGCGCGGCCGGCACAAGCGGGGATGAACAGCGGGGGAGGCGGCTCGCGCCACCTGCCCCCGCCTGCATCCCCCCCACAGGGATGCAAACTCCGTCACCGCCATGCCGCGCGCAGCGCGGAGTCATTCAGTACTTCGGCACCGTGGGATCCACCTCGTCGCTCCAGCGACTCACACCCCCGGCGAGGCTCCACACGCGGTCCACTCCCAGTGATTGCAACTGTCGCACCGCGCGCGCGCTGCGCGCGCCGCTCTTGCAGTAGAGCACGACGTCGCGCGTCCGGTCGAAGGTGGCCAGCGCGTCGCCGAGCTCGCCGAGCGGGACCAGACGCGCCCCGGCGATCCGCGCGATCTCCCATTCGTGCGGCTCGCGCACGTCCACGAGGTCGATCGGCTCCCCCGCCGCGAGACGGCGCGCGAGCGCTGCCGGCTCGATCTCGGCCACGGTCGCCGCCGCGGCGGCCGCGCGCCGGATCCCGCAGAACTCCTCGTAATCGATGAGCTCGCGCAGCTCCCGCGTGCCGCACGCCGGGCACTCGGGGTCGCGCCGCAGCGCCAGCGTCCGGAACTGCATCCGGAGCGCGTCCACGAGCAGCAGCCGGCCGATCAGCGGCTCCCCCATCCCCAGCAGGAGCTTCAGCGTTTCCGTCGCCTGGATCGTCCCCACGAGCCCGGGGAGCACCCCGAGCACCCCACCCTCCGCGCAGCTCGGCACCAGCCCCGGCGGCGGCGGCTCGCGGAACAGACACCGGTAGCAGGGGCCGCGCTCGGTCGCGAACACGCTCGCCTGCCCCTCGAAGCGGAAGATGCTGCCGTACACGTTCGGCTTCCCCAGCAGCACGCACGCGTCGTTGACCAGGTAGCGGGTGGGGAAGTTGTCCGTCCCGTCCACCACCACGTCGTACTCGCGCAGGATCTCGAGGGCGTTCGCCGACGTGAGCCGTGTCTCGTGCGGCTCCACCACGACGTTCGGATTGAGGTCCGCCACGCGGTCGCGCGCGGACTCGAGCTTCGGCCGCCCCACGTCGCGGGTGCCGTGCAGCACCTGGCGCTGGAGGTTCGTGGCATCCACGGCATCGAAGTCCACGATCCCGAGCGTGCCCACGCCGGCGGCGGCGAGGTAGAGGGCGAGCGGCGACCCGAGCCCCCCCGCGCCCACGAGCAGGACGCGCGACGCCTTCAGCCGGCGTTGCCCCGCGAGGCCGACGGCCGGGAGAATGAGGTGCCGGCTGTAGCGCAGCACCTCGTCGTTCGACAGCTCCGGCAGCCCGGCGAGCCGCTCGTGCATGATGTCGGTGGTCATCGCTCTCTCAACCGCATGGACCGGCCGCGGCGTTCCCTGGCGACGCCGCGGGCTCCTCCAGATGGTACCCGCGAACGGGACGCGTGTGCACGAACGTCTCGGCGCGCACGTCCGCCTCCCGCCAGGCGTCGGTCATCGCGCGCGCCACGTCGTCGGCGCGCGCGCGCGGCGCGATCGCCACCATCCCCGACCCGGCCCCGCTCAGCGTCGCGCCGATCGCGCCGGCACCCGCGGCCGCGCGCGCCACGGCATCGTAGCCACGCACCAGCGCGCGGCGATGGGGCACGTGCAGCACGTCGTCGAGCCCCGCGGCGAGCAGCGCCTCGTCGCCCGTGACGAGCCCGTGCACGAGCGCCGCCGCGCGGCGGGCCGCCTCCACCGCGGTGGCGTGCCGCACGAGCATCGGGAGCGCGGCGCGCGCCGCCGACGTCTCCACCGCGAAGTCGGGGATGGCGAACACGAAGGCGAGCGAGGGGTGCGGCGCGATCGGCGCGATCACCGGTGGTCGCGCGTCGCGCATCACGGCGAGCATCGTCCCTCCCACCGTCGAGGGGACCGCGTTGTCCGGGTGCCCTTCGAGGCGCGCGCACAAGGCGGCGATCCCCTGCGCGCCGAGCCGGAGCCCGAGCATCGCATCGGCGAGCGCGGCGCCGGCCGCGCGCGCGGCCGCCGACGAGCCGAGGCCGCGCCCCACCGGGATCGTCGAGCGCGCCGCGAACACGATCGCGCGCGGCGCGAGGGCGCCCCCCGCGTTGCAGGCGGCGACGAAGCCGCGCCAGATCGCGTCCCGCTCCGCCGGCTCGCGCACCGCGGCCAGCGTCCCCTCGCGCGTGATCCGCGGTGCGGGCGCCGCGCCGCCGATCCGCGCCGTGACGCGCAGCCAGCGGTCCACGGCCATGCCCACGCAGTCGAACCCCGCTCCGAGGTTCGACGTCGAGCCGGGCA
>CAMLEQ010000314.1 GCA_946479015.1 uncultured Gemmatimonadota bacterium
GACCCCTCACCCCGCCGTGGCGAGATCCCCCCGGCCCCCGGCCCCCGACCCCCGGCCCCCAACAATCACCCCCCAACGCTCACCAACGGCCGCATCGGATCCCTGAGATTCGAGATGATCCGCGCCGCCATCGCATCCAGCTGCGTGCGCTCTGGCATCGCCGAGCCGCTGAAGGGGAGCTGGATGTCGAAACCGTCGTTCGGGTGACGCGGGATCAGGTGGATGTGGAAGTGGTAGACGTCCTGGCCAGCCTCCGCGCCGCTCGAGACCACCAGGTTCATCCCGTCCACCCCGGACACGCGCCGGATCACGGGACCGAGCTGCATCGCCACCTGGAACAGGTGCATGCCGAGGTCCTGTGGCAGATCGACGAACGATTCGTAGTGCTGGCGCGGCACCACGAGGACGTGCCCGGGATTCACCGGCTGGATGTCCATGAACGCCAGCGCGGAGGCATCCTCATAGCACATCGACACTTCCGCGGCACCGTGGATGATGTCGCAGAAGATGCAATGACCGGTGGTCTGCATCGTCATGGGAACTCCTTCCTGGATTGAGCAGGTTGTGTACGCACGGCGAGTGCCAGCGCCGGCCGCCCGCTCGCCGCGAGCGTACTTGCCGCGCGCCAGGCGCGCTCCTATTAAGTAGCGCATGAGTCCCCTGCTCCGCGTCGTGCTCGCGGCGGCCGTGTTGCACCAGCCCATCGCCGGCGCGGACACGCCGCGCGCGGTGGTGCTCGACGCCACGCGGGCCATTGAGAGGGACGGCACCGCCGCATTCGCCAGCGAGTGGCGCGCCCGGCTGCGGCGTGAGCCGGGAAGCCGCCCGGCGCTGCTCGCGCTGGCAACCATCGCCCGGCTGCGCTACCGGTTCCACACCGCCGATTCGCTGTACGAGCTGCTGCTCGCCCCGACGACGGGCGCGCCGGACGGCTACACGGCGTACGCCGCGCTCGGGCGCGCGCAGGAGCTCCAGGGACGCGGGATGGTGGGCGCGGCGGTCCCCTGGTACGAGCGCGCCGCCTCCTCGGCACGCGCGGTCCACGAACCGGAGGCGGCCGCCGAGGCGGCGCTCGGGATCGCGGCCATGCGCGGTCGCGCCCAGGGGACGGCCGCCGAGCTGAGGATGCTCGACAGCATCGAGGCGGCGTTCCCGCTCGGAGACCTGCGCGTCGCCGCCGCCTTCCGGTGCGAGCGCGCGGCGCTCTCCGCGCGCACCGGCGGACGCGACGCACGCGCGCTCGCGCGCGCGGGAGGGGAGCTGGCGCGGCGCGCGGGCGACCTCCGGCTGCGCGCACGGTGCCTTCACGCCGAGGCCACCGACTACGTGCGCGTGGGCGACGTGGACGGGGCGGTGGAGCGCCTGGCCGCCGCCGAGACGTTGCTCGAGCGGGCGCGCGACCGCTCGGGGCTCGGCGCCATCCTCCAGTGGCACGGCTATCTGCTCGTGTCCTCCGGCAAGTACGGCCCGGCGGAGCGGCTTCTGCGGCGCGCGGCGACGGAAGCGGAGGCGTCGGGCAATCTCTCGGCGCAGGGGTGGTCGCTCGTGAACCTGGCGCAGATCGCCATCGGCGTCAGCGACCTCGTCTCCGCGCGTGAGCAGGCGGAGCACGCCACCGCGCTGTTCGAGTCACTCGGCGACCGGTGGGGAATGGCCACGGCGATGGGGCTCGAGGCGCAGATCGCGCTCGATGTGGGCGACACCGCCAGCGCCGGCGCACTCTACCGGCGGCTGCTCGCGTGGGCGACGCAGGAGCGGCAGCCGCTGGCGATCGGCGATGCCCATCATGGGCTGGCCGATCTCGCCGCCCGCGCCGGGCGGTGGGCGGACGCGACGCGGGAGCTGGACGCGGAGCGCGCGGCGCTGCGCCGCGGCGGCGGCACCGCGTGGGAGCAGCAGCTCGACTACTACTACGGCACGCTGGCGCTCGCGCGCGGAGAGCCGCGCGCCGCCGCGCGGCTGCTCCGTGGCGGCCTGGCGAGGCTCGACAGCTCGCAGCACGCGCGCCGCTATCTCGCGCGCGTCCGTCTCGCCGAGGCGGCGCTGCGCTCCGGCGACACGGCGGCGGCGGAGACCGAGCTGCGCAGCGCCAGCGCCCAGCTCGACGCGTGGCGCGCCACCCTCGGCGACCGCGAGCTGCGACTGCTGGCGTTCCAGGTGCGCGACGTGTTCGGCGGGCGGGGCCCCGGCGTGGCGAGCGTGCTCGCGGGCATCGCCCGGGCCGGGCACCCGGCGGCCGCGTTCGAGCTGGCCGAGCACCGCCGCGCGCGCGAGCTGCGCGACCAGCTCGCGCGCGCCGTGGCCATGCGGGCGAGCGATGGGGGATCCGGCGCGCTGCCGACGCCGGTCACGCCGGCGGTGACCGTGGATGACGTCCGGCACGCGCTCCCCAATGCCGCGACGGCGGTGCTGGAGTACGTCGGCGGCGACGGCGCCGAGCCCACCACGCTCTTCGTGATCACGCGCGGCGGCGTGCGCGTGCACACGCTCGCGCCACTCGACTCGCTGCGCCCCGTCGTCGCGCGGCTGGTCGGGCTCGTGGAAGGCGGGGGCGATCCCCGAATCCTCGGCCGCGCGCTGGGCGATGCGTTGCTCGCGCCCGCGCTCCGCTCGCTCCCGCGCGGCATCGGGCGCCTGCTCATCGTCCCCGACGGCGTGCTCTATCGCCTCCCGTTCCAGGCACTCGTCATGCCCGACGGACGGTGGGTGGTGGAGCGGTTCGCCGTGTCCATCGCGCCGTCCGCGGGAGTGGCGGCCGCGCTCTGGACGAAGCCGACACCCACCGGGCCGGCGCGCATCCTCGCCTTCGGCGACCCGCGCTTTCCCGGAGAGAACGACGGCACGTCGGCCGGCGAGCAGTTCCGCTCCGCGTTCGCCGCCACCGGCGGACTCCCACGTCTCCCCGCGAGCGCGGACGAGGTGCGCGACGTCGCGCGCTTCTCCCCCGCGCCCGTGATCCGCCTGCGGGAGAACGCGAGCGAAGCGTTCCTGGAGCATGCCCCGCTCCGCGGGTACCGCATCATCCATCTCGCCACGCACGCCGTGGTGGACGAGTACGCGAGCGCGCGCACCGTGCTGGCGCTTTCGCCGGGGGAGGGAGAGGACGGATTCGTGAGCGCCGGCGACCTGGCCGCGCTCCACCTCGATGCGGATCTCGTGGTGCTCTCGGCGTGTCGCACCGCGGGGGGCGTGGTGCTCGGAGGGGAAGGCCTTCGCGGGCTCACGGCGCCCCTGCTCCAGGCCGGCGCGCGTGCCGTGCTGGCCACCGAGTGGCCCATCGGGGACCGGTCCACGCGCGCGATGGTGGACGACTTCTACTCGTCGCTGGCGAACGGGCTTCCCGCCGGCGACGCCCTGCGCGCCGCGGCGCTCCGCGCGATGCGCGCCGGTGCGCCGGCGCGCGAGTGGGCGGCGTTCCGGCTCGTGGGGGATCCGCTGGTGCGCGTCCCGCTGCGCCAGCCGCGCCCCCTGCTCGACTGGCTGCGCCGGTGGTGATCGCGCCGCCGCGCGTCAGCGCAGCGGCTGCATCGGCGACCGCAGCTCCGTGCCATCCGCGCGGTGCGCGCGCACCCACCAGAGATAGCGCGCGCCCTCCGGGAGCGGCACCGAGTCGGGGATCACCGCGGTCGTGTCGGCGGTGGTGACACCGCTCACCAGCGCGCCGGAGTCGGTGAGCACTTCCACCCGGTAGGAGATCGCGCCCGGCACCCGGTGCCATCGCAGCACGCGCGGCGCCTCGCCGGCGTGGGCGATCAGACTCACGCCCTCCGCGCCGCCGCGCATCACGTCGTCGCCGGGGCGCGAGAGCGTGCGGATCCCCACGACGCTCGCCGCCACCGCCAGCAGCAGCGAGGCGGCGAGCGCGATCGGCGTGCTCACGCGCCACCGCGGCGCCGGTGGCGCGGCGGCGGCGATGGCGCGCAGCAGCTCGAACTCGCGCTGGCACTCGCGACAGGCCATGACGTGGTCGAGCGTCGCGAGCCGCGCCGACTCCGCGCCCTCGCGAGCGACCAGCGCGCGCAGCATCTCCGGGGTGGGGCAGCCCGCGCGCACGCGCTCACCGCGCGCGTCGAGCGCGCGCTGGTAGAGCTCCTGCAACCGAGCATCGTTCATGGCATCCCCTCCGGTCCGATCCCCTGCGCCGTGAGGCGCTCGCGCAGATCCGCGAGCCCCCGATACAGCAAGTTTCGCGTCTTGGCCTCCGACCACCCGAGCAGCGAGGCGATCTCCTCTCGCGTGTAGCCGGCCAGGTACATGCGCACCACCGGCCGCCGCGACTCCGTGATCGTTTCGATCGCCTTCGCCACCTGCCGCGCGAGCTCCGACTCCGCGAGCTCGTCCTCGGGGCCGACCGGCGCCGCGTAGGAGGCATCGTCCCCCTTCGCCTCGATCGCCTCCTCGCGTGCCCGCCGGTGCCGCCGGATCACATCGAGAGAGGCCGATACCGCGGTCCGATACAGATAGGACGACCGCACCGAGGAAATCTGCTCACTCTGCTCCCCACGAGCGCGCCAGAGGCGGATGCGCACCTCCTGGAACACCTCATCCACGTCGCGCTCGGAGAGCCCGTGGCGGATGCCGACGCGACGCACCATCCCCCCGAAGCGGGTGAGGATGGACTCGATGGCTGGAGAAACGGAATCGGACGCGCGGCTGGTCACGCGCAGAACCTAGCTCGGGCGGGGAAACGGCGCAAAGGTGGGGGATGGGACCTAGTCGCTAGACCACCGTGAAACGCGTGTGGCGTGTGGGAGACTGACGGGATGAGGAGGGGGGTACGGCGCGTGTAGGCTCGGCTGTAGGCGGACTCTCTCTACATCCCGCCCTACACGCGCCGTACCTCCCTCCTCTGCCCGTCAGTTCCCCACACGCCACACGCGTTTCACGGTGGTCTAGCAACCAGGTCCTAGAACCGTCAGCTTCTCCTCCCCATGATCACCCACGACGCCGCGCCGCGCACCGTCTTCTCCTTGTCCCG
>CAMLEQ010000315.1 GCA_946479015.1 uncultured Gemmatimonadota bacterium
CGTCAGTTCCCCACACGCGACACGCGTCCTTTGGTGGTCTAGCCACTAGGTCCTACAATCCCCCTACGTCTTCTCCTCCCCAATGAGCTTGTTCCAGATCCAGTACGGCACCCTATCCTTCGGCACGTAGAAGTGCCCCCGCTCCACCTCCACGCCGCCGTTCGGCTTCAGCTCGTGCGGCGGGTGCTCGGTGAGGTCGATGTAGGTGGCGCCCTGCTGGAGGCGCGTGCCTTCGCGCAGGATCGGGATCTGCTTCAGCTCGTCGTCGTGCATGTCGGCGAGCGCGCGGTGGATTCCCTTGAGCTCGTACGCCGTCTCGATCGGTCGCTCGCGCTCCTCGAACGTGCCGCCGTAGTTCTGCCCCGCCATGTGGCGCGGATCCAGGTCGCGCTCCCACTCCGGTGGATGCTTCTCCTCCTGCTGCGGCTTCCGCTCCTGGCGGCTCTTCTCTCCCTTCGTGTCCATGGCTCTCCCGTGCGGCTCGAGTGAACCGCGGGGGGCCGCAAGAGGCGTGCATCGATCGTCGATGCGCGCCCGGTGCACGCGGCATCGCCGTGGGCACGGTGATGCCTGGCACGCGTCGCGCAGGCCGAAGCTGCCCACGGAGGGCCATCGATGCGGAACACGCCGCCGATCTTCTTCAACGGCTGGGGCGAGCTGGTGCGGACGCTCGTGCTGTCGCTGATCGCCTACGCGGCCATGGTGGTGCTGCTGCGCGTCTCTCGCAAGCGGACGCTCGCCAAGATGAACGTGTTCGACTTCGTGTTCATCGTGGCCCTCGGCTCCATCCTCGCCGACACGATCCTCTCCACGGACATCACGCTGGCCGTGGGGCTCGTCGCGTTCGGCACGCTCGTCGCCGCGCAGTGGATGGTGTCGTGGCTCACCACCACCTCCGATCGCGCCGAGCGGATCATCAACGGCGAGCCGGCGCTGCTGGTGCACCGCGGACAGTGCCTGCGCGCGGCGATGCGGCGCGAGCGGGTGACGGACGAGGAGCTGCGCTCCGCCGTGCGGCTGAAGGGGCTCGCCGCGCTGGAGGAGGTGGAGGCGGTGGTGCTCGAGACGGACGGATCGTTCAGCGTCATCGAGCGCAAGCCGGGAAGGACGGTGTACTCGAGCCTCGATGACGTGCCGGCGCACGAGGCGCACGGGTGACGCGCGCGTCGGGCGCGGGCGATCGGATCGCCCGCGCCGACGCGCGCATTCAGCTCTTCGCGTTCGGCAGTCGCTCCACCCGCGACGTGATCACCTGGCTGATCGGCGCGGTCTCCGAGCCTTCCATGCTCATGGTGATGTCGAACCGCTGGGTGGACTTGGAGCCGAGGTAGACGCCGTGCTGGCTCACCAGGTGCACGCCCGTCACCGTCCCCTCGCCGACGAGGTGGATCGCCTTGCCGGCCTCCTTCGCCTCGCCGGACTGCGTGACGTGCGCGCGCCGCTCGATGCGCCACGCGTGCTCGCCGTTCACCGTGGTGTCTCCGGCGAGGCGGTTCGCGGTGACCGCCGCCGCCTTGATGGCGAAGCCGTTGCGGGTCACGTTCTCCAGCGTGGTGTCCACCCAGCTCGTCCCCACCGCGAGCGGCTGCGGGGGGAAGCTCACGAGGAAGCGGCGGAAGGCGTTGTACAGGTCCCTCGTGTCCTTGTCGCCGCTGTCCGCTGGCGCGGGATCGAAGGAGTAGATCTTCCCCTGCGGCGACACGAGCCCCATCACCTTCTTCCCGAACAGCCGCTTCAGGTTCGGCTGCGGCGCCGCGAGATCGGAGCTCACGTCCACCGAGTCCACGGTGATCGTGAGGCGGAGCGTGTCGCGCGACTGCGGCGCGAGATCGACGGTGATGAGCTGCGTGGTGGTGACGTCGAACTCGAACGGCGCGCGCCCACCGCCCTGCATCTGCTCGCGATGCACGGTGGTGGTCACCTTGTAGCGCTGCCGCCCCGTCGCGTACGCGAACTGGCCGTTCCCCGCGGCCTGGGCGGAGAGGGCGCCGGCGCCGAGGCCGAGCGCGGCGAGGATTCCGAACCAAGTGAGCCCGAGACGCATGTCCTGCTCCTGACGGTCGGTGGGCGTGTGTCCCCCGCCCCTGGAGGTGGGGGCGCTGGAGTCTGGCCGGCTGATCCGTTCCATGCTACATCCTAGGGAAAGCATACACCAGGAACCGGAGATGCGCTCCACCCCGCCGCCGCGGCGCGGGGGAGGAGACGCGAGAGGAGCCCAATGGAGCAGACGGTACGGGTGAGCGGGGAGCGCGGCGCGCCGGTGCCGGCGCACGCCGCGGGGGAGCGGGACCATCGCGCGGCGGTGCTGGCCGGATTCCTCGGCTGGATGCTCGACGCGTTCGACTTCTTTCTCGTGGTGATGACGCTCACCGCGATCGCGCAGGAGTTCCACAAGAGCGACGCGGCGATCGCACTCTCGCTCACGCTCACGCTCGCCTTCCGCCCCGTGGGGGCGTTCATCTTCGGGCTGCTCGCCGACCGGTACGGACGGCGGATCCCGCTGATGATCGACCTGGTGTTCTACTCGGTGGTGGAGGTGCTCACCGGGCTCGCGCCGAGCTACGCCACCTTCCTCGTGCTGCGCGCGCTGTTCGGGATCGGAATGGGCGGGGAGTGGGGGGTGGGCGCTTCGCTCGCGATGGAGAAGGCGCCGTCGGGGAAGCGCGGCATCCTCTCCGGGCTGTTGCAGGAGGGATACGCGGCGGGCTACCTGCTCGCGGCGCTCGCGTACTTCTTCGTCTTCCCGCGGTGGGGGTGGCGTCCGCTCTTCTTCATCGGCGGCCTCCCCGCGCTGCTGGCGCTGTTCGTCCGCTACCGGGTGAAGGAGTCGGAGGTGTGGGAGCGGACGCGCCACCACAACTGGCGCGATCTCGGGCGTGAGATCGTGTCGCACTGGAAGCTGTTCCTGTACCTCGTGCTGCTGATGACGATGATGAACTTCGTCTCGCACGGCACGCAGGACATGTATCCGACCTTCCTCCAGCGCGGGTGGAAGTTCGGCCCGGAGATGCGCGCGGTGGTGACGGCGGTGTCGATGGTGGGCGCGATCGTGGGCGGGATCGTGGTGGGGCACTGGTCCGACCGCATCGGGCGGCGGCGCGCGATCGTGATCGCGCTCGTGTGCGCGGTGGCGTTGATCCCGCTCTGGGCGTACGCGCCGAGCGTCCCGCTGCTGTTCGTGGGCGCGTTCGCGATGCAGTTCGCGGTGCAGGGGGCGTGGGGGGTGATCCCCGCGCACATCACCGAGCTCTCCCCCGATTCCGTGCGCGGCTTCCTCCCGGGGTTCGCGTACCAGTGCGGCGTGCTGATCGCTGGGACGAGCGCATCGATCGAGGCGGTGTACGCGCAGCACACGAGCTACGCGTTCGCGATGGCGGTGACGGCGGGGGTGGTGTGCGTGCTCGGCGCGGTGGTGACGGCGGTGGGGCGGGAGCGGAAGGGGCTGGTGTTCGGGGCGCGTGGGTGAAGGGGTGGGAGGGGCGGGGTCATGAATCCGACACGTCTTGTCGGGAAAATTCCCCGGCGATAGATTCGCTGTGGTCGCGATAGCTGATAGTCGTTCTCGACCGGCTCGAAGGTGGGAGCCGGATCGGCTGCACGGGGCGAAGAGACTGTTTCTTCACCCGATCCCGTGCCTATAATCCCGACAATTTTTATCGGCTTTAACGTCGATGCCTTTTCTTGCGCCGATGAGAAGGAGTCTCAGGAAACACGATCCCGTCACCAGCCCGCACCACCTGCCGCGGTGGTGGGGGGACGTGTGAGCCACGCCGTGCGCATCAGGACACGGTCCGGCGCGGAGCGGAGGCGGCGCGCTCGCGCCGGAGCCGGCGCGGGGATCGCGGCGCCAGCGCCGCGCGCGAACGGGCGCGCGCCGCTCGTCAGGCGGTGGGCGCTCGTCGCGGCCGCGCTCCTCGCGGTGGCGGGGATCGTCGCCATCGCCGTCGTCGTGGGGAGCAATCCCGATCCCACCGCGGCGGGAACGAGCGCCAGGGCCGCCGTGCTCGACATCGGCGTGCTCGTGTTCCGCGAGGGGCTCGAGTGCATCCTCGTGCTCGCGGCGGTGACCGCGAGCATGGTGGGGGGGACGAGCGGCTACCGCCGCCCCATCGCGCTCGGCGCCGCCGCGGCGTTCGCCGCGACGCTCGTCACCTGGCGCATCGCCGTGGGCGTGGTGGACAGCCTCACCGAGAGCATCCCCGCGCTCCACGTGCAGGCGGCGACCGGCCTGCTGGCGATCATCGTGCTCCTCGTGGTGATGAACTGGTTCTTCCACAAGGTGTACTGGTCCGGCTGGATCGGGATGCACAACCGGCGCAAGCGCGACCTGCTCCGCAGCGCCACCGCGCGCGAGGCCTCGCGCGCGCGGGTGCTGTGGGGCTTCGCGCTGCTCGGCTTCACCTCGCTCTACCGCGAGGGGGTGGAGGTGGTGCTCTTCCTCCAGAGCTACCGGATGAAGCTCGGCGGCACCCCCGTGCTGCATGGGGTGATGCTCGGCCTGCTGCTCGCGTCCGTGGTGGCGGTGCTCACCTTCGTGGCGCACCACCGCCTGCCGTACAAGCGGATGCTCGTGCTCACCGGCGTGCTGCTCGGAGTGGTGCTGCTGGTGATGGTGGGGGAGCAGGCGCAGGAGATGCAACTCGCGCACTGGCTCTCCACCACGCCCATCCCCTCGCTCGAGCACGTGATCCCGCGGTGGATGGGGTTGTGGCTGGCGGTGTTCCCGACGGTGGAGACGCTGGCGGCGCAGGGGGTGGCGGCGGTGTTGGTGGTGGGGTCGTATTTCTTCGTGAGGGGACAGGCTCGGGGTTAGGGGCCAGGGGTCGGGGGTCGGGGGATCTCGCCACGGCGGGATGAGGGGCCGGGAACTGCGAAAGACAAGATGTGGAAGTGGGGCGGGGGGGGGGGGGCTTTCCGGGCCCCCGCGCCAGGAGAATTGATTGGCAGGACCACCACCCCCCCCCCCACCCCCCCCC
>CAMLEQ010000316.1 GCA_946479015.1 uncultured Gemmatimonadota bacterium
ACATCCACTCGGCGAAGCTCACGTAGTGCGTACCGTCGGGCGCGGCGCGTTGCCAGGGAACGTCGGGGTCGCGCCCGAGCGGACGCGTCTCCACCCGGCGTCCGGGCCACCGCGCCCGCGCCCGCCGGAGCAGCCACTCGTACATCAGGTGCGGCATGAGCGGCGACGGCACGATCGCATCGCGCTCCGACGCGCCGGGGAGGAACGCGTCGAAGAAGTCGGACCACTCCCCCGGCACGACCTCGGTCGCCGCGGTGTCCAGCCGGAGCGGCTCCTCGTCCGCGTCGTCGCCGCGCAACAGACGCGCGGCGCGACACTCCGGATCGCGGTCCACCACCGCCAGCCGCTCCCACACGACGGCGCCCGCCGCGCGCGCGCGCGCGAGCTGGCGCAGGTACCAGCTTCCGTAGCACCCGCCGCCGACGATCACGATCGTGCCGTAGCGCTGCATGCTCGAAAGATAGCGCGAGCCGGAGTGGCGTGCCGGTGCGCCCTCTGCGCACGTGTCGCCCGCCATCGACGATGAGCGGGTCGCCGGTCACGTAGTCCGCCTCGAGCAGGTAGAGCACCGCCTGCGCGACATCCTCGGGAGTCCCGATGCGCCGGAGGGGGGTGGTACGCGCCAGGCGCTCGGCATCCTCCTCGCCCCACGTCTCCGGGAGGAGCACGGCGCCGGGGGCGATGGCGTTCACGCGGATGCCGGGAGCGAGCCTGCGCGCGAGGGCCCGCGTCATGTGGATCACGCCGGCCTTGGAGATGCCGTGCGGGATGTACGCCGGCCAGGACTCGAGCCCCGCGAGGTCCGCGATGTCGACGATCACGCCTCCGCGCTCGCGCATGACGTCGGCGGCGGCACGCGCACAGAAGAAGGGAGCGCGAAGGTTGAGCGTCATGATCTCGTCCCACTGCGCGGGCGTCACCTCGTCGAGGGGGGTGCGGAGCATCACGGCCGCGGAGTTCACGAGCACGTCGAGCCCCCCGAAGTGCGCGGCGACCGCCCGCACGAGTCGCTCGGGGGCGTCCGGCTCGCGCAGGTCGGCGGCGATGGGCCACGCCTCGGCGCCCAGAGCGCGCGCCTCGCGCACCGTGTCCTCGGCCTCGGCGGCGGACGCGTGGTAGTGCACGGCCACTCGCGCGCCGCGCGCCGCGAGCGCGAGCGTGATGGCGCGCCCCACGCGGCGCGCCCCGCCCGTCACGAGCGCCACGCGCCCGCGCGGGTCCATGCTATCGGTCGCCCACGGCGGCCACGACCTCCGCCGGCGGTGGCGCCCCGCGCGCCGCGAACGCGACGGTGCCGTCGCGGGCGATCGCGTACACCGTCCGCTGGATCCCCCGGCCGTCGTCCTTGAGCGCGCCGTACGCCGCCGCGATCGCGCGATCGGCATCGCTCAGCAACGGGAAGCCGAACTCGAACTTCGCGGCGTATCGGGCGTGCGCCTGCGCGCCGGCCGGGTTCACCCCGAACGGCTGGACGCCTGCCTCCCGGAACCGCTGCATCTCATCGCGCACGGCGGAGAGTTGGCGGTTTCAGCCGGGGGTGTCGTTCCCGGGATAGAAGAACAGCGCCACCGGCCCGTGCGCGAGCATCGCGCGCATCGAGTACGAGCGCCCATCGCTCGCCTCGGCGGTGAAGTCCGGGGCCACGGCCCCGAGCGGCAGGAGCGGGCTCGTCATGCGACGCGCTGCGCGGCGCGCTCGCGGACGCGCGCATCCTGCCGGTCGAGCCAGCTCGCGGGGACGCGCATGCTGCCGATCGTGCGGGGGCCGTCCGACGCGCCATGCCAGTCGGACCCGCCACTCGGCAGAAGGCCGAGGTGATCGGCGAGCGCGCCGATGCGCGCGACGTCCTCCGCCGAGTGACTCGGGTGCCGCACCTCGACCCCGTCGAGGCCGATGGCGCGGAACGCCTCCAGGCGCGCGCGCGTGGCATCCGCGCCGGGGTGCGCGTACACCGCGATCCCGCCCGCCTCGTGCACGTGGCGGATCGCATCGGCGAGCGCGAGGTGCCGCTTCTCCACGAACGCCGGCCGGCCGTTTCCGAGCAGACGGTCGAAGGCATCGCGGAAGTCGCGCGCCCACCCGCCGGCGACGAGCGCGCGGGCCACGTGCGGGCGCCCCACGGCGCCGCCGGCCGCCTGCTCGAGCACCGCGTCGAGCGTGACCGGGATCCCGAGCGCGTTGAGCCGCTCGACGATGCGGCGCGCGCGGTCGCGGCGCGCCTCGCGGAAGTCCGCCAGCTCGCGCTCCAGCGCCTCCGGGCGCGACAGGTGGAGTCCGAGCAGGTGGACCTCCTCCCCCTCGGCATCCACGGCGCTCAGCTCCACGCCGCTCACCACGCGCACGCCGAGCCGGTCGCCGGCGGCGCGCGCTTCCGCGATGCCGGCGAGCGTGTCGTGGTCGGTGAGCGCGATCGCGGCGAGACCGGCCCCCGCGGCGGCCGCGACGACCTCCGCGGGAGGGCGCGCGCCGTCGGAGGCCGTGGAGTGCATGTGCAGGTCGACGTAGCGGTCCGCGCCCGGAGTGGACATCCCGGGCGCGGTCACCTGAGGTAGCCCGCCTCGGGGGACGTCGCCCCGGGCTGCGAGGCCCCGAACAGCCGCACGAGATCGGCGTCGGACAGCTCGGCCAGCGACTGGTCGCGCCAGCGCGCGCCGACCGGAGAGTAGCGGGTCACACGCACCACGCGTTCGGGGCCGTGCCCGGAGACGAAGACGAGCCCGAACTCGTCGCGGTTGTACTGCGTGATGCGACCGGAGGGGAAGACCTCCCACGTCCGGCCGTCGATGGTGAGCGTGCGCGTCGGCATCAGTCGAGCTCCACTTCCTGGTAAATGCGCGCGGCATCCACCACCTGCTCGGGGGCATCGGCGAGCGCCCTGGCGAGCGTCTCCGGGTCGGCGGCTTCGATGAACTCGATGAACGCGCCGGCGAGATCGCTCTCCTCGAACACCCAGAACCGGCAGTTGGCCCCGGCGTAGTAGGCGCGTCGCGCGCGCAGCTTCTGCATGAACTTCTTGCGGTCGTTGAGTGGGACGATCGACCGCTGGATGGTGAGGGCCCGGGACACAGTCAGAGCACCGTCTCGGGGAAGTTCTCGATGGTCTTCTTGACGAAGGCCAGGTACTGGTCGGCCACGGCGCCATCGATGATGCGGTGGTCGAACGAGATCGAGAAGTACGCGCAGGTGCGGATGGCGATCGTGTCCTCGCCATCGGCGCCGGTGATCACCTTGGGGCGCTTCTCGATGGTGCCGACGCCGAGGATGGCCACCTGCGGCTGGCTGATGATCGGCGTCCCCATGAGGGAGCCGAACACGCCGGGGTTCGTGATCGTGAACGTCCCGCCCTGCACCTCGTCGGGGTTGAGCTTCTTGGCTCGCGCCCGCGCCGCGAGATCGTTCAGCGCGCGCGTGATCCCGGTGAGGGAGAGGTCGTCCGCGTGCTTGATGACGGGGACGATGAGTCCCCAATCGAGGGCGACGGCGACGCCGATGTTGTACTGCTTGCGATAGATGACGTTGGCCCCGGCGACGGAGGAGTTCATGACGGGGAACGCCTTGAGGCCATCCACCACCGCCTTGATGATGAACGGCATGTAGGTGAGCTTCTGCCCGGTCGCGGCCTCGAAGCTCGCGCGGTGCTTCGCGCGGATGCGGGCGACGCGGGTGAAGTCGACCTCCATGAACGAGGTGACGTGCGCCGAGGTGCGCCGTGAGGCGACCATGTGCTCGCTGATGCGCTGGCGCATGACGGACATGGGCTCCACCACATCGCCCGGCCACGCCTCGGGGAGCGGGGCGTGCACGTCGACGCCGCCCGGCGCGTGCATGGACGGCGCGACGACGGGGCGCTGCGCCGCGGGGGCGGCGGCAGGCACGGGGGCGCCGGACTCGAGGAGCCCGAGGATGTCGCGCTTGGTGACGCGGCCGGCGACGCCGGAGCCCTGGAGGGCGGAGAGCTCGATCCCGTGCTCGGCGGCGATCTTGCGGACGAGCGGGGAGGAGCGGGTACGGACGCGCTCCTCGAAGGAGCTGCCGTTGCCGGCGGGCGCGGGCGATGGCGCGGTCGCGGGCGCGGGCGCGGGGTGCGATGCGGGCGCGGCCTGCGGCGTAGATTGCACAGCGGGGGGGGCCCCCGCGGCCACCGCCGGAGCCGCCGCCTGCGGCGCCCCACCTCCCACCACCGCCCCCTTCTCCGTCTCCAGACGCGCCACCACCGTCTGCACCGGCACCGTCTGCCCTTCCTGCACCAGAATCTCCGCCAGCACACCAGCCGACGGCGCGGGAATCTCCGCATCCACCTTGTCGGTGGAGATCTCGAAGATCGGCTCGTCCCGCTTCACCTCGTCCCCGACCCTCTTCAGCCACCGGGAGAGCGTCCCCTCGGCGATCGACTCCCCCATCTGCGGCATGATCACATCTATGCGTGCCACTGGATCAGCTCCTCTCAGAGTTTCTCGTCGCGCCGTCCCCTCGCCGCAACCGCCAGACCACCACGCTCGGCAGCAGCACCAGCCCGATCAGCGCACCCACCCACAAGTACGTCGGCGTGTCGCACGCGGGAAAGCCATCCGGCGGCGTGCACCGCCGCAGCGCGCCGACGATCTTCGCGACCCCCACCGCGATCATCCCGCCACCGAAGAATCCCGGGATCATCAGCAGGCAGCCGAGCGCGAACGGTCGCGCTCCTCGAACGCGTTCCGCCACCGTCAGTACGCCGCGAGCCGCCGCGCCACCGACACGATGTCCGGCGTCTGCGGCAGCACGTAATCCTCCAGCGGCGGCGAGTACGGCAGCGGCACGTCCGCCGCCGTCACGCGCAGGATCGGCGCGTCGAGCCACGCGAACGCGTGCTCGTTGATGCGCGCCGTGATCTCCCCCGCCACCCCGCCGGTCCGCGTGTCCTCGTGCACGATCATCACCCGGTTCGTCTTCTTCACCGTGGCGACGATCGCCTCGTC